>VMGQ01000065.1 GCA_007376635.1 Candidatus Peregrinibacteria bacterium Greene1014_49 | reverse complement strand
CGGGGGGATGGAGGAGTACTTGTGGAGAAAGAGACCATGAAGAGGAGGTCACCGCAACGCCCTCCACAACGTCCACAGCTCTCTGAACATCCGAAGAATCACCAAAGGACTTGCTCCGGTCTGACTTCCTTTTGTTCGTGGATAATGCGCAACGTCGACTTGTTTCCATCGTACACCAGCTTTCCGAGCACGCAGAAAAAGCTCAGCATTGAAGAGCGCTCCCGTTGCATGGAGCGGCCGGATGCGCTGCCAGAGATCTTTGCGAAAGACTTTCATCGCACAGTTGAGATCGCGTACCCACACCCGAAATATGAGCCAGGTGAGTAATCCGAAACACTTGGCATTCACTTTTCGAAGCAAGGGATCCGCACGCTTCCTACGCCTGCCGACGACGAAAGAGTACGCGCCGCAGGAAGAAAGAAGGTTGTCGAAATCTTCAGCATGAAATTGCCCATCACTATCCATGAATCCCACCCACTCTGTCGTCGCGGCATCGCATCCTGACCGCACGGCGGCGCCATAGCCACGATTCTCTGGATGTGTAACGACACGCAAGCGCGGATAGGTTTTTGCCAATTCCTCAAGAACGCGTCCGGTGCCGTCGCGGGAACCGTCATTCACGGCAATGATCTCGCCCTGAATACCGCATTTGCGCATCCAAGTATCGACGTCTGCAATGGTGGTGGGAAGATTGGCCTCTTCGTTGAAACACGGCAGTGCAATAGAAAGCTGCATGGCGGAGATGGTAGCGGAGACGATAAGCGAGAGCGAGAGGCAGTAGCGGAGAGCCGCGGCTCTCCGCTACGGTGGATTGTCCACAACACTAATATAGCGTCATCGACGCTGTCGAAGGCGTCCCAAGCTGCACACCACCCATAGGATTACTCATCAGAATATTCACCGTCTCTTCCGAGTCGGCAGCGGCGTCTGATGTGATCGGAATGAAGAAAGACTTGCCTGACTCTCCGGCCTCAAATGTGAGCGTACCGCTGGTGGATGTGTAATCACTGCCTGATCGGGCAGTCCCATCGGTCGTCGAGTACTGCACTGTCACTTTCCCCTTCGCTCCACCGCTACGCTGAATGATGATTTCTGCTTTTCCTTGCGATTCAAAACCGTCATAGGAAGATTTGCTGAATTTGAGCGAACCCGTGCCAAATGCACCTGCCTCATCATCGTGAATGGTGACATTGGAAAGCGCCTGGCCAAGCACCGCACCCGAGGGATTACTCAGGGATACCTTGAAAAATTTGTTGCCGTCGATACTCGCATCATCGCTGACCGATACCGTAAAGGTCTTCGTAGCTTCCCCGGAAGCAAAGCTGAGTGTTCCACTTACACCTGTGTAATCCGATCCACTCTTGGCAGTGCCATCCACTGTTGCATACGCCGTAAGGGAGCCACCAGCTTCAGCGATGGTGTACTCGGTAGCACTCAAGCCCACAGTCGCAGCAGCACTACTCGTCGTTCCTGTTGCAGCAGAAGATGCTGTAGGTGCTTCATCATCGAGAATCTTGATATCTGCCGTGGAAGGCGACCCGAGACTCGCATTGTTTGTGGGATTGCGTAGGACAATTTTCAAGGTTTCGGTGCCCTCTGCAATACTGTCGTTTTTAAGCTTCACCGTGAAAACAGCGCTCGTGGATTTATTGTCAAAAGTGACACTTGCTGTTGCTGGTTCGTAGTCATCAGTAGTAGCAGTACCAGACTGGAGCTCATATTCTATACTCACCGTTCCCTGGTTTCCCCCTGTACGAACAATGCTGATAGATGCCGTTCCATCCTTTTCATTTCCTGTATAGGCAATAGCGGTGAAACGGATCGTACCGTACGGATTAAGGGAAGCCGCCGAGAATGAGGATGAAGAAGATGACGAGGATGAGGACGAGGATGTGACTTCTTCTTCCGTACTGGTAGAACTGCTGCTGCGAGAACGCGAACTTCTCGAAGAACCGCTTTCATCGGTGGCAAGCCCAAGCTCTACCCGAAGTCGCTGCATCATGACTGCAACCTGTCCGCGGGTAACGTAATCATCCGGACCAAAACTTCCATCTGCATACCCTTTAATGATCCCCGCATCGTACATTGCACCGACGGCTTCATCGTAGTACGCGCCTGCCGGCACATCAGGAAAGAGATTGCTGCCTTTGAGGGCTGCCGCAGTAACGGTGACGGCCGTACCAAGAAAGAGGCCGATGCTGAGACACAAAATATGGGAAGAACGGAGCTTCATGAAAAAAATGGGAGAAGTCGTATGATCCTAAGGGAGCTGATGTCGATTTTCCATTGCGTTCTGCGTCCGCCATTGGGAGTTACATCGTTTCAACGGTATCCGGCCGCTTTGGCCTCTTCTTCCGTCCTGAAGTAGATGCGATTCTTTGGCGCAAGACCTTCGGCTTGCTTGGAATGCACTGAGTAGTAGCGCTTACCTTTTTTCGATGCTACAAAATGCATGCCTTCGGGGAGCTGTATGGTTCGCACATCATTTTTCAATTCCCCGGCGGGCACGCGAAATGCCCCACTGCCATTGGGAATAATCTGTCGATCGCCAAGAAAGAGCCGCACATCACCGCGGATCTCGCCGACGAGTTCGCCGTTTTCTATTCCCATAATGAGAACTGTGGGCAGAAGAGAGCGCGTATCGGGCACGATCACGAAAGAAAGAGTGGAAGCGGCAGTCGCCGAAAGGATCCCGCTCACACAGGCAAAGGCTGTTACGATAATGAGAAATACACAGGACAATATGGCACGGCGGCGCAATGCGCGCTCAGCGCACAACGGTGTTTGCCGGTGAGCAGGAAATGCGAAGTGAACAGGCACCTCTCCACAATGCCAAGAACCAAATGTGTGCAACAGGGTGACAACGACGCTTTACACTCTGAAATACAAAAAAATGGCTTATTTAAGCCATTTTTTCAGTTCCATGACCAAAGAGAACAACTATGGCTTCGGTGCCGGAGCGGGCGCTACCTGGGCTCCTGCCGCCGGCGCTGCCGGTTGCAGCTGTACAGGAATCACATCGAGAATCAGATCGTTATCGGAATCGTAAAGAATTGCGCGATCCGTGGTGACCACAAGATGATCGCCGTTTTCGGCTTTGTTGTAGAAGGGATTTCTTTTGCGGAGCTCCTCGACATTCACGATGGTGGCAACCGTCGGCTCCACATCGGTTGAAAGCTGGATATGCTTGCGCACTTGTTCGACGATTTTTTTCGCAGCGTCGCGGTTTTGGCTGGTGTTCCCCGTCTGCAACTGTTCGAGGCGAACGGTAAGCTGCTCGAGCTGATTTTGGGCAGCCTGACGGCGATTCTCCAGTGTGAAGATGAGAGCAATGAGACCGATAACGAATATAATGGAAAGGAATTTGCGCATACACTCAGGGGGAATGTACTGTAGAGAAATTCTACGAGACAAAGACAGGTTAGCGAAAATGGCTGCTCTTCATCAAGACATCTCATCCTTGTGTAATTCATAACTGGTGATTAAATGTTATTCTGTGACTGGTAGCGGAAGTTCTTGAACTTCCACTGCGGGAATTTGTTCTAGAGGAGCAATCGGAACCTCCGTGTCTCCTGAGGTGCTTTCCTCCGTGGGAACAATTTCCGGTGCAGGGGAAACACTTTCTTCTGCGACGGAGTCCAGCGGTGCTTCTGTATCGGGTATCTTCACCGGATCTGCAGCGACATCTTCACTTCCTTCTCTGGTTTCCGTGCTCTCTCCCTGTGTCTCGACTGCATCGCCATCCTCTGTGAGATCTTCAAGGATCTCCGCTTCGGATATCTCCTGCTCCGTACCTCCTATAGGTTCTGCAGGGAACGATTCAAAGGTATCAACAGGTTGTTCCACGATCGACCCTTCATCACTCTGTATTTCGGGAGAGAATCCTTCTGGGAGTATGAGCATAGGATCAAGATCCGGTCGCATGAGGAATTCGATCAGGAGATCCGGATGCGTCCAGATGTAGTCCACGTGATACCGACTGCAGCTGAAGGGCTGACCTTCAGGATCCAGTTGTACCTCATTACGAATGCAAGAGTTCCATACATCATTGCTCGAGAGCGGAAAGCCGCGTGCATCCACCGGGAACGGAATCTTGCGAATGGTATCGGGAGCGGATCCTTCCACGGTGCGTGGATCTTTTGTAAGAAGTGCATGCCATGTGAATATGATGCTCTCCAGAGCAGGGGTCTGAATCTCGATAGAGAAGCCCGTAGCGGTGACCGCACGCAACCGATGCGCGGTAAAGTTGTCGCTGCTGAGAGTGACCACCGGTCGCTCGATCATCGGAGGATCAAAGGGCACAGAAACTCCCGTACCGCCTTTGGGAATGAGAGCGAATCCAGCCTGGTTGTTGCTCAGGATTAGTGTTCCAGAAACCGTGAGTGTCCCATGAACTTCAGCGCTACCGAGGAATTGTGCAAATCCTTCGATGGTGACATCACCAAGAACGTAGAGCGCATCTTTGATCGTCAAAGAATCAATATCTACTACTCCGCCTGTGCCAATGTGCACAAACTGTGTGCCATCGGTATCGGAGACAGCGATTGTTTCTTCGGCTCCATAGGGAATGCCGTTAATGATGAGATCTCCTTCAATTGTTATACGTCCACGGAAAGTTGCACCGCTTTCGGACTCCAAAGCTGCAGCGTGTACTGTGCCTTTCGCAATTATGTTTCTTGTCGATAGAGTATCTATAACCTGCAATGCGCCACCGATCAAAAGATCCTCTCCAATAAGGGCTGAACCCGAAATCGTCAAATTCTGAAGAAGTGTCTGTTCCCCTGCCACGAGAAGTTTGCCCGAGGCGGATGAAGTCGAGCTGGACTGCTTTGTGGACAAAATCCTCTCCACCAATCTCTCCACATTGCTCTTCAGATCATACTCCGCAAACTGCATACGGAATTCTTCTCCCACAGCTGCTTCGAGATCGAGGTCTTCTATCGCGCCGTCGACCATGAGCTGCACTTCATCGGCGATCTGCATATCGTTGATTGTCTGGAGAACGCGATCGGAGATGGTATCGGCAGCAAGAGAGCTGTTACTCCGGGCAATGAGCACATCGATCCTTCCTTCACCTTCTTTAAGGCCACTCAATGCAACTCCGACTGTAGGTTCACCCGCTTTTGCTCTGCGAACGAAGCCCGGAATATTCGACGGTGTGAGTGGATCACCCGGACGAATGGAGAGTATTTCTCCAGAAGCGGACTCGGGATCCTCTACGACGGCCTTCGTTGAAAGTTGGCCGATGAGACCTACAAGAATAGTCCCAGGAACATGAATGCCCTCCGCGCCACTGAACTTATTGCCGATGAATGCAGCCTGATCCGTGCTGGAAACGATGCCCATGACATTGGCATCTGCCTCGACGATACAACGCTTCACTGTGTTGTCCTTGAGCACATCAATACAGACGACTTCTCCAAACTCGAGATCTGGAGTTGATGTGTAGAAATATTCAGCATAGTCAGCGCCACCTCCGGTGAAGCTGCCGTCTGCAGTCGCCTCTCCCCCCGCAGTGAATTTGAAGACAAGATTTTGGGTGGAGGTCACATCAGAATATACTTCAAATGCCGACTGACCCGTGGTCGTTTCTGCGGTATCAATCATGAGGGCGGGACGATTAAAAGCATTGTCAGTCGTGATCAGGAATTGATCATCTGTACGAAGCGTACTGCCGGATGTACGGTAGAGGTTTGTATCAAAGACACCTTTGTAACCGAAAAGAATACTCGGAGCGAGTGGTACACCTAAGTCTTTGTTATGCGTGTAGCTTTCCAAAGCAAGAACAGACGCCCCGGAGGCAAAGAGATACGCTCCGGTCTGGTACTCAGCCGCAAGTCCGACAATCGCCCCGGAGCCCTGGTTCAGGAGAGACTCCACAATGAGATTTCCGGAAGAAGAAAGTGTGTCATTGGCAAAGAGTGTTTTGCCCGAAGCGGTGCCGATGATTTCGAGGGTAGTGTCGGGAATTGCCGTATTGATGCCGACCCTCATATCATTGAGAACGATCATGCCTCCGTTCGAGTTTACAATATCAAAACGGTCATCTGCAGGATTCCAGATGCGAGTGTTGTAATCTTCAGCAGCACCATTGCCAAAATGGAAATCGAGGTACGGCGTTCCATTGGCTATGGGGTTTGCAACGCTGCCATTTCCACCAAGTTCGATATTACCGCCCTGTCCGCTGTCGAGAGCGCTTCTGCCGCCTGCCCATGTAAGTGTTCTACCACTCATTACGCCAGCAACTTCGAGAGCTGTATCGGGTACAGCGGTTGTGCCGATCCCGAGATTCCCAAGGAAGTAACTGTTGCCGCTCATGACAGTGAGAGCGGCTCCCGAAAGAGTTCCTCTCGTGGATAGGTTTCCTTTGATGAGACCAGTAGATTGGACAATAAGAGTTCCAGAAGAGCGCAGCTGATCTGCGGCGTAGAGAATGCGACCCGAAGAAGTGCCAATGATCTCCAGAGATGTCCCGGAGAATATTGCAGACAGTGCGATTGTTCCCGCAACTGGCTGAGTCAATCCCTGAGCGGTTATAATCGTTGCGGCTCCGCCGGAATCGTCATCACCGCAGCTGAATTGCTTGGTGGTAGAGTCCCAAGCCAGAGTCTGGTTATCTTGATCACAATCGACGAGACTGGCACCAAAGAAAGAGCCAACATAGAGAGAAGCTCCAGATCCTGCTCCTTCCCAGACAAGAGAGCCGGAGGAACGGAGGGAATCCTTTGCGTAGATTGTTGCACCGGAGATGGTACCAATGACTTCGAGGGTTTCTGTGGGGGTTTGGGTGCCGATACCGACATTGGCATTGAGGATGTTGAATTCATCGGTGGTTTGATCATCGAACTCGAATCTGCCTGTGATAGAAGAGAGACCGAAGAAGGAGTTATCGGCGATGAGGAAGTCTCCGGTGACGGTGATATCGCCGGAGGTGGCTTCACCGAGGTCGAG
>VMGQ01000064.1 GCA_007376635.1 Candidatus Peregrinibacteria bacterium Greene1014_49 | reverse complement strand
AGGACTGGCAAACACATCTTTCACGACCGCGAATATCACCGGACCCAGTTCTGCCGGCACCTACACGCCGGGGGGGTACATCACGGTGCTCATCAAGGTCGCGGCAAACAGCTCTGGTCAGACCAATGTGGGCTTCCTCAACTTCCATTGGGAGATGAAGAATCCGTAAGGAGATTGATCTGATTGCATGATACAGCGCGCCCGTAAGGGCGCGTTTTTTTTGCAGCACGGTCGCCTCTTGGCAATGCAAAGACCATGGGAAGTTGTAGTTGCATCACCACATTGCTTGCTACACTCTCTGCGATGCATGAAGCTATATTTCATCCACTTTCCCGCCAGGCGATCACCTGGGCGTCTGCAGTAAAAGAACCGATACTTCTTTCGACAAAGCAATGCCTGGAAACCCGTGATGTTCTGCGTGCAAAAATCGATAGCTTAACGATACGTCTCATGCGGCAGGGTTTGAAGGAGGACCGCATACGGCTCCTTGATGCCGTACTGTCTGAGATCGGCAGCAACGCATTCGATCACAATATTGGTCAGTGGAGGGATGTGCCTGGTGTGTTCTTCGGCATCGAGGAAACAGAGGATGGTGTTCTGTGTGTGCTTGCAGATAGAGGACAAGGACTCCTCACGACACTTCGTCGTGTACGCTCCGAACTAACGAATGATGCGGAGGCATTACGGGTCGCTTTTACGGAACGGTTATCCGGACGGGCGCCGGAGCAACGGGGGAACGGTCTGAAATTCGTGCGCTCTATTCTCCTGCAGGATGGAATAGATCTTTGGTATGGCAGCGGAAATGCTGCATATACCGTAGTACGCAGAGAGGAGAATTGGATGGAGGCTGATCCACCGATCTTAGGCTGTTGTGCTATCCTGTTCCTCAGAAATCCATGATGCTTCTCATGAAAAACTTCGGCGAAAAACTCGACTCTCGCCCCGCGGGCAGAGAGGCTTGGTTAGCGATCCAACCGAAATTGCGTGAAATTGCCCAAGAGGAGAATATTACTTTGGATTTCATGGATGTGCTTCTGCTCACGCCTTCCTTTGCGGACGAATTTATCACGAATCTTGTACGGGAGTACCCGGGCCACGTGATCCTTTCCCGCACACGCGAGAATATTACCGTACAAAAAACTTTGGAGTTTTTGTGGGAAACATGGGAGCAGAAACCTGTCATGCAATGAAGACCATCCCTTGGTGCGCGTTTGTATAGATATGCGTTACTTCTTCACATACAGCACCGCATCCCCCTCCTTCTTCTCTGCTGGTACATCCTTCATCGTAAATGCATGCGACACCACACGGCATCCGGGCTTGAGCGACGGCCAAATCCGCGCTTCAAAATCGAGCATCGTGTCCTTTAAAAAATAACAGAAGAGGACGTCGACATCATCGTAGTTCTGATGCCAAAAATTGCCAAAGCAGATACGCGCACCGGGATGAAACAGTGACCGCGCTTTTGCGATGATATATGCAGGCACCGACATCTCGTACCCCGTTGCAGATGCTTCTTCCTTCGCCGCGGCAAAAACCAGCCTGCCGTCTCCACATCCGAGATCGACCACACGTTCTCCCGGGCGAATAGCGGCGAGGCGGAGCATCGCTTGCATCGTCGATCTGGGCGTGGAGACAAACGGAGCAGCGCCACGCATGACGAAGACGCCCGGAAGGCAGAGGAGAAGCAGAATACCCGCGGCAACGTACGACCACGGGGAAGACCACCATTGTAGAAGGGCGAAGGCGCAGGCGATGAGCAGGGCTTCGAGCACTGCTGCAGTGTATTCTGTTTATCCCCTATTGCCCTAGCCCTAGGCTTTGCAGATCGTCGATAATGGAGTTCACGAGCTGCTTAAGATCGCTGACGTCATCAGCGAGATCGTTGAGTTCCACAGGGATTTCGTCCGCTTGTGCTGCGGACGCGTAGCCGAAAGGCATGGCATCTGTTGCAGGTATTTCAGAAACGGCCCCAAAAGTGCTGTTTTCATGGGTTTTATCGGCTGTCGAATAGGTCTGGGTGTACGCAGACGGCCGGGTGGCAGGGGTGACTCCGAAGAATCCGACGGTAGTGCCATTGTGATCGAGGGCGCCATTCAATGTTGCTGTTGTCCCGACGATAAGCGATCCGCTCGATCGCAGTTCATCCTGCGCATGGAGTATGCGTCCGGATGACGTGCCGACCACAGAGAATGTGCCGATGGTCTTGAGGGTTGCACTCGCAGAGCGGAAGAGATTGGTATCGAACACTCCTTTATACCCAAAGAGAATGTGCGGAGCGATATTTTTTCCATGGGTCTTTTCCTGGGTGTACGCTTCCAGTGCGAGTGTTGAAGCACCGGAGCTGAAGAGGTATGCGCCTGTCTGGTACTCCGCGGCAAGTGCAACGATAGCCCCCGATCCCTGCTTTATCAGAGACTCGACTATGAGATTTCCCGAGGATGCAAGCGTGTCATTGGCAAAGAGCGTGCGACCGGATGCCGTTCCGATGATCTCAAGGCTTGTTCCTGAAAATGATGGTGTAAGACTGAATGCACTACTTCCATTGAGAGTCAGCCCCTGTCCTGCCGTGTAAGAGCTTCCTGCGCCTGTATCATCATCCCCGCAACTAAATTGTTTGGTGGTGGAGTTCCATGCGAGAGTTTCCCCATCGGCGCTGCAGGATGTAAGGCCTGCCCCTTGGAATGTGGATACCCAGAGAGCGGCTCCGGAAGCAGAGCCTTCCCAGACGAGAGAGCCAGAGGAACTCAAGCTATCGCGTGCATAGATCTCTCTTCCTGAAGCTGTTCCGATGACTTCCAAGGTCGTATCGGGTGCAGCTGTTCCGATACCGATGCGGTTATTTGCCCCATCGATGCTGAGAGTGTTCGAGTCAAAATTGATTCCGTTGAGGCCACCCGTTAAGCCCACGGCCGTATCGTTGGCGAAGGTCCATGTTGCACTGTTGACTGTAACGGCGTCGCCGGAGGCGTCTCCAAAGGTGAGCGTCGATCCATCGAACTGTGCATTGCCATCGACTTCAAGGGAGCTTCCAACGTACACATCATCACTGAATTCGAAGCGGCCGTTTCCTCTGCTGAATGTCAGCGTTTCTGCGAGCGTATCATTACCAAAAGTAAGAACAGCATCTGATGCACCGTTCTCTGAGTTAATCGTCAGATCAGACCTTGTTTTGATCGTGCTATGCACAACTAAGGTACCCGAGGAACGCATTTCATCTTGGGCATGGACCACTCGTCCCGATGCCGTCCCAATGATCTCCAAACTCGTTCCAGAGAAACTCGTACTGAGGCTAAGAAATCCTGATGCAGGAGTAGTAAGTCCCTGTGCAGCAGCCGTAGAGCCTCCTGCCCCCGTATCATCATCCCCGCAACTAAATTGTTTGGTGGTGGAGTTCCAGGCGAGTGTTTCGCCGTCTGCACTGCACGAAGTGAGGCCAGCACCTTGGAAAGTGGAAACCCAGAGAGCGGCTCCGGAAGCAGAGCCTTCCCAGACGAGAGAGCCAGACGAAGACAGCGTGTCTTGCGCATGAAGAATTTTTCCTGATGCTGTTCCACTGGTAGTAATATTTCCACTGATGTAGACATCATCATTGAAATTGAACCGGTCGAGTGTCCGTTCAAAGGTCAGGCGTTTATTCAGGGCATCACCGAAGCGGACGTAGAGATCGGATGCAGTATCGGTGTCATCGATGATCTGGAAGGTTTCCGTGTTTACGAGGAGTCCCGGATTCCAACTGCTTGCATACGCAGAGACATTTTGCAGGAGGAGTGCAAATGCGCATGCGACGGCGATTGATGTTTTTTGTTTCAAATCCCTATATTCTACCATGAATCTCTTACTTTTTTGGATGAGTGTAATTGCGTAAATTCACATACATTGTTATTTAGTCAAAAGTTAGTTATTTATAACAAATTCGACCACTGTTGCATCATGAAAAAAAATTGAAGGAGATGGCCTACATTCCCTGTATAATAGCTTTGGAAGCGTGCCAGAGTGGTCGATCGGGCCTGACTTGAAATCAGGTAGACCCGCAAGGGTCTCAGAGGTTCGAATCCTCTCGCTTCCGCCATCCGTCTACGTCTGCGGACTTCGCCGCGATCAAACAATTTCAGGCTCGGCGTAGCCTGGAGGCGAAGCCGGCCTCTCGCTTCCGCCAAATTGGATCATTATACCAATATTTGACAATATTTATATTTACATTATTTTATGGTATTCTTCCCCTATGATTGAGCAGCAACGACCGGTGGATCTTCCTCAAGATGCTCCATCCATCGCAGATTTATTCCATCTGCTTGGGTTACAGCGCGTCAACCTTCATGATTGCATTACTGTGCAGAGAGAAGGAGGAGATGCCTCCGCGTTTTCTCCGAAGGAACAGATCGCGGCGATGGAGGCACTCATTATCGATGAAATTTGGGTCGAAGTGTCGCGGTGGATTAAAGACCATGCAGAAGTATACGGACTCGCGGAGACGAATGTTCCGGAATTGACAACCCTGAGCAGACCCGCCTTTGAGGCGGCGGTTCCACTTTCGCCACACATTAAACCTATTGCTCAAAATCGTTTCGAAGATCTAAGGCAGGTGATTGTTTCATGCAACGACCGATCCATTGCCTGCACGATGATTGAGCCCTTCGCCAGAAACGTTTTGCAGTATCATCTTGTCCAGTGGGAGGCCGAACAGAAATTACATGCTGAATTTGGCTGGGTCGAGGAGCCTAAAAGTGACTATTATGAGCGTTACATTGCATTGCTCAAAAAATATCAATTCTCCGTAGCCACAAGCAGGTTTCCAGCAACGCGGAAAATGGTTCACGGTTTTACCTTTGGACAGCATGTGCTGTGGCATCTCCCGATGCATACGTCGGATGAAGTGATCGATAAAATTGCCATGACGCATCTGCATGTGTTGCGTCATATCAATCCCACAGCATTCACGCCGCAAGAACTTTTTGCTTTTGACGCATCCGGCACAGCACAAGCATTCAATCCCGCTCGTCTTTCTGCCGCTCGTGCAGATGTTCTGCGCACTGGTCCGCACCGCGAAGAATTTGCAATAAACCCGAGCGAATCGAGAGTGACAACAGGCTGCCCTGCCTTTTTCACGGAAGCATTTCAAGGAATCAGGGAATGGATCGCCATGATCAAGCGAGAAATGATCGACCCCGCTTAATGATCCATAGTCGCCTTCTGTAGTCGCTCGATCAATTGCTCATTCTTCGGCAGTCTCTCGGGTGGGCACGCATGGTCCGCCCATGTGGTGCGAAGCGCCTGCACATATTTCTCATCCGTAGCAAGTCGCTTTATGTAGGGCATTGCGGTGCCTCGGAATCTACTCGTGCTCATATTTCCTGTGAGCTCATAGATTGCTGAGACAAAGGAATCTTCTCCCCCACAAGTCTCTCTGCACATTTCATCTTCAATCGCATCAACAATGCTCTCGGTGTCCAGTCCTGCCATTAGAAATAAATCTTTGTCGGTTGCCGAAGGGTAGTAGCGGTTTACGCCGAGTCTTCTCAGAGTGCATGGCAGTGCAAAATCTGCGATGACATCAGCAATTTGTGTTGCAAGTCCTCCTTCCGAGCAGTGGTCTTCTACGACGATCAGATGGCGGGTCTCGAGCGCGGCCTGGATGATTGCAGAAGCGTCGAGAGGACGGACGCAGGCGA
>VMGQ01000063.1 GCA_007376635.1 Candidatus Peregrinibacteria bacterium Greene1014_49 | reverse complement strand
TGCGGATTCCTTGATCGTGGTGAGCACTTCGCGTTCACCGTGCCATTTACATTCGAGGACTTTCTGGCTTTCTTTCAGCTCGGCAAGTTCTTTCTCAATGTCCTTCAGGCGTTTCTTCGAAGCTTCGTCCTTCTCCTTTTTCAGGGCCTCCCGCTCAATTTCCAGCTGCCGCACCTGACGCTCCAGACGGTCGAGTTCCGTGGGCTTGCTGTCCATCTCGATGCGCAGTGTCGAAGCTGCTTCGTCCATAAGGTCGATTGCTTTGTCCGGAAGGAAGCGGTCGGCAATGTAGCGGTCGGAAAGCGTCACTGCGGCGACCACAGCGGAATCGGCGATGCGCACGCCGTGATGTACTTCGTACTTCTCCTTGATGCCGCGCATGATCGAAATAGCATCTTTGATGTTCGGCGGCTCTACCATGACCGGCTGAAACCTGCGTTCGAGCGCAGAGTCTTTCTCGATGTATTTGCGATATTCTTTAAGCGTAGTCGCTCCGATGGTGCGCAGTTTTCCTCGTGCCAGAGCGGGTTTGAGAAGATTGCTCGCATCTACTGCGCCCTCTGCGGCCCCCGCGCCCACTATCGTATGGAGCTCATCGATGAAGAGGATGATCTGTCCGTCGCTTGCCTCCACTTCTTTAATGAGCGCCTTGAGCCGGTCCTCGAATTCGCCACGGTACTTACTGCCGGCGATCATCGCACCGAGATCGAGCATCAGAATCTTCCTCCCCTTGATGGTATCGGGGACATCACCGTCGATGATCTTCTTGGCTAACCCTTCGACTATCGCGGTTTTTCCCGTTCCGGGTTCCCCGACAAGCACAGGGTTGTTCTTCGTCCTGCGGCTGAGAATCTGAAGTACTCTGCGGATTTCTTCGTTGCGCCCGATCACGGGATCAATCTTTCCCCCTGCAGCAAGTTTCGTGAAGTCCACCGTGTATTTTTCCAATGTCTGGTATTTGCCCTCGGGATCCTGGTCGGTGACGCGCTGGCTTCCACGCAGTCCTTGTAATTCTTTCAGGATCGCTTCGCGGGATATGCCAAGGAGCTTCCTGATTTCGGGAATTTCCAGAAGTGCGAGGAGCAGGTGCTCCGTGCTGATGTATTCGTCATGAAGTTTTCCGGCTTCCGTTTCGGCTGCGTCGAATACTTTCTTGAGGGCGGGATCGAGGTATGCCTGTGTTCCGCCGCTGACGCGGGGTAGTTCTTGGAGTTTCCGCTCAGCCTCTTCCGCAATCTTCTCGGGATGCACTTCCAGCTTCCGGAGAATCGTTGGCACAATCCCTTCGGATTGTTTTAGGAGGACGAGAAGAAGGTGCGATGGCGTGAGCGCCTGGTGCTCCAGTTTTCCTGAGAGTTGCATCGTGCCCTGTACCGCTTCCGCTGCCTTGGTGGTGTAGTGGGAAAAGTCCATCGTAGATCTTATGAAGGTAAGGAGTTAGCACTCTTTATTGTAGAGTGACAGTTTTACGAATGCAAGACATTTCTTTCTTGCGTTGTAACAACCGCGTTGGATCTTGGTACTATTGCTGCACTGTGCCGATCGAACTCTCTCCTACACAACTGAATCTTGCTTCCATACTCTCGCAGCATGCCAAAGATGCATGTGCGCTTGTGGGCCTCAAATGCCAGAAGTGCGAGCCGCATCACTTTTATCTCACCATTAACAGGTACTACGGAAGAATTCAGGGGATGTCAGCCGAGGTAGACCGCTGTATTGACTGGTGCATGAGCAAAGGGAAGCTGGTCTTTACCGCACAGCGCTTTGGCAACTGGTGTGCGAATAAAGTGAAATGGGACAAAGAAGAAGACCTCAAAAAGAAGGAGATGCAAACCATGAAACAGGCGCAGTATGCAACGAGGACTCGGTGAGCATGGCTTGCCAACCGTAGCTCGCCGCAGCGAGCGAAGGTTGGTCGGGGCGGCGGGACTTGAACTCGCGGCCTCCTGGTCCCAAACCAGGCGCTCTAGCCAACTGAGCTACGCCCCGAACAGAGCAAAGTATACGCAATTCTTCAAACTATTGCAGCATGAAGTTGGCAATCCACTTCCTTTCAATAAAAAACCCCGCAAAGTGCGGGGTTTGGCTCCCAGAGTCTGCAGGCTTGTCGCATGTATTTTAGCAAGAATGGAAAAATCACGAGAGGGGCTCACATTTTAAACAATGACCTTCACTGTTTTGTACAACATAGGCAGACAATCTTGGCGTAGACGAAATTTTGTCCCATGGTTATGACCTGTACGAGCATCGAAGTCTACAAATGCCTTTCCCGTTTCCAACGCGTATAGCAAGCCGTCAAAGTTGAAACCCTGCAACATCATTACCTTCTCGTACTTAAAGAATTCGTGACCATCTTCTTTTTTGCTATCGGCTTGTACATAGAAAGAATTGAGAAGTTTCGTTCCTGCCTTGTTCTGTAAATCAGCAAAACCCCAATATGGTTGAGGATTCAATTCATCGAGGCCTATGTTTTTCTTCACTGATTTTAGCCATTTTTTATGTCGAGCTGCCACCATTGATGCGGCAAACGATATGAGGACTTTCTGTTCCGAACGGTCTACGACGACCATAAATCCTCTATCTCCACGTGATTGTCCGCTTATCGTCATTCTGAAACTTATTTCCTTCTTTCCATATTTTTTGCCTGCCTCACTATGTCTCCAGCCATACTTCGGAAGGAAAATCGATGGGACGAATCGGAGTGCGCGTGGTGATGGTTCCATGTGAAAAAGTGTCGTGAGAGAGGCAGTATTGCTGCGTTGTGTCTTCAGTTCCCATTCTGCCGCATTTGGAATAGGGAGATTGTTTTCCTCAATGCCGAGCAGGTCTTCCAATGTATTGCCTACGCCACCATCGTTTCCATGTCGCCCACTTGGTACCCAGCCCATTTTCACAATTGCTTTGAGTCGATCAATAAGGTCTGTCTTTGAATAGATTTGCATACGTTATGTGCGAAGAAGGGAAAGCTGCCCCCTTGCAAGCGTAGGTTCTTCGATGGGAGAAACAATACCCAATCTTTCTTCGGCCATGTGGCAATACTCCGGCGAAAGTTCAATTCCTACATAATCTCTTCCCAATCGTTTGGCCGCCAGAGCTGTTGTTCCCGAACCCATGAAAGGATCGAGAATGATCTGAGCAGACGTAGAGGAAATAACACGCTCGATGAGCAAAACCGGAAAAGCAGCTGGATGAGGATTATTCATTTCCTGTGTAAATTCCCAAATGTCGCCGTGGGCGTTTGCCTTTGGTACAAGAAGAAATTTCGGTTTTGCGATAACGTAAATAACTTCATACGTCGGCAGAAAATAACCTGGATTAAAATTGAATCCGCCTTTTCGCCTCCAGATAATTATTTGCCGAACAGGAAAGCCAGAGACAATGTCCTGTCTATCTTGCAAAAGCCCTCCTTGAACACGCCACTTATGATTGTAGAACAATGCACCATCTTCTTTGAGGAGTCGCATCATTTCCGTAAGGCAATCGCGTTGCCACCTAACATATTTATCATGTGGCATACAATCATCATGATGTGAGTAGCCATTCATCAGGGCAGCACCAGCCCACTTTCCTCCGCGTCCGTCCTTCATTCCGTTCCCCGTGGAATTTTTGAGATTATACGGAGGCGAAGTCACAACCAAATCAATGCAGGCATCAGGCATTTTACGCATGATATTCAAACAATCCCCACATATAATCTTATTCAGAAAATTCATATTGATTTGATCATAGACCATTTGTTGCTCTCTAACATTAATTGTTCGAGATAAATGCAAAATGAACAACAAGCAAAGGTGGATTCTCCCTATGCCTATCTATTGGCGGGCAGGCTCCATCAAGGCATTTACTTCTCTTCCCCCCTTGCATCCCTCTCCTTTTCCAGCAACCGCACCTTTCCACGGACTTGCCTGCGAGCTCTTTGCATAATCTCTGCGCGGGATTTTCCTGATTGCTGCAGACTCTTGCGCTTTGTCTGATTCCACCGGATATCCTTCTTGAGTTGCGCCTCCTGCTCAGTCTTCTTTTCCTCACCAACTTCTTTATCGCGCCAGAAATACTGGTCGAGACGCTGCAGGCGCCGTTCCATCGTCATATTGTGTTCTGCTGCCGACTTCTTACCATTCAAGCATCGACGATAAAGAAAGAGGTGTGTGGGGTTCTTTGTGGGAACCGCTTCCAGCTTCAAATCCGCGACGCAGGCGGCGGAAAAATCTGTTGATCCCGAGAGCGTTGCGGCGGCGACGAGGAAAGAAGCAAGGATCTGCATAACTCTATGGTGTTCTCTGCGTAATCGGTTGTCAAAGTCTGTACCTCTTCGTACACTCCGCACATGCGCCGGATACTTTTCCTCTTGCCTCTACTGCTCATTGCCTGCTCTGCCAAGCCCGAGCCGCTCCCTGGCAGCGAAAAGGATTACCCACTGGTGTCGATCCGTGGCTTTGCGGTTGAGGCGAAAGTACTCAATGTTTTGACGGAGGATGTATTTCTCTTTGATTATGCGACAGAAGAGGAGACCACAGCAGAACTCGCAAAACTTTCCGATGATGGCCGGTTTATGGGGGAGATGGAACTCCCGTGGCCTTTGGAAGTTCCCGTACATATTTTTGCAACAGGAAGACAGATTGCGGTGTATCTGGGATCCACGAAAGAGGTTATGGAAGCATTGATGGGAGAAGGAGGAGGGCAGATTGTGGGTGATCCGCTGCCGGAGGGGGTAAAAGTGCCGGTTCCGTCGGCTTCGTCCTCGCAAGAAGCGAGCAGTGAAGATAATGGTTAAATGGCTGAATGGCTAAATGGTTAGGATAGCTTTATTAGCCATGTAACCATTCAGCCATTTAACTATACTTTCCCTGTGTCAAAGCTCACGTTATCGACGCCTCTCTCGGATATTCTTCGTACCACGAAGGATCATCTCGATGCCCTCCGTGAAATGGGAATCTCGACTGTCGAGCAATTATTGCTCTATTTGCCCAGAGCATATGAAGATTTGACAACCGTGCAGACGCTGACTTCCACGCCGTTGGATACAAAAGTTACGGTGCGGGGAGTGGTCAGTTCATTAAAGCTCATTCGGACCAGAAATCGAAAAGTCCTTGTGCAAGCTCTCTTCACCGATCAAGAGGGCGCCATTGCGCATATTACCTGGTTCAACCAGCCCCATATCATGCGCATGATTAAGGATGGTGATGATGTTGCGCTTACAGGGAAAATCACCGAGAGCGGTTATAAGCTCCAAATGAGTAGTCCGCAGTTTGAGCTTGCAGGCAGGCGGCCACTGGTGCATTCCGGACGGCTTGTGCCTATGTATCCAAGTCACAGTCTGATTTCCACGAAATGGCTGCGGGAGAAGATGGTACTGCTCAAAGATACTATCGATCTTCTGCCCGAGACGTTGCCGGCTGAAATTTTGAAAGAGGAGAATCTTCTCGATCGCTGCTCGACAATACGCGTACTCCATTTTCCCGAGGATCCGAAAGAGGTCGATCGGGCATTGGATCGTCTCGCATTTGAAGAGATGTTCCATGTGCAGCGTGATGCGCTTGAGCGGAAGCGCGAGATGAAAAAACATACAAGCGACCGGATTAAAATTCCGATGGATGTAGAAATGATCCGGAAGTTTTTTACGTCTCTGAAATTCACGCCCACGGGCAGCCAGAAGATCGCCATCTACGAGATTCTCAAAGATATGGAGCTTTCTGAACCGATGTCGCGTCTTCTGGAGGGAGATGTCGGATCAGGAAAAACGCTTGTTGCAACAGCGGTGATGGCCAATGTGCTGCGTCATGGCGGCCAGTGCGCGCTGATGGTTCCCACCGAAGTGCTTGCACGGCAGCACAGTGAAAGCATCGGAAAGACGTTGATCAATTTTCATACATTTATCCAGAAAACGAAGAAAACCCGATTACCTTCCATTGCGCTACTCACAGGCTCTACCCCTCTTTCGGAATCCCAGAGCATCAAGCGCGGAATTGCGTCGGATCGAAGAGACCGTGCAATTCAAAGATCTCAAGCTGGTCATTGTCGACGAACAGCATCGCTTCGGGGTTGCACAGAGACAGCGTCTTGCGGAGAAGGGAAGTCCGCATTTTCTCGCCATGACGGCAACACCCATTCCCAGGACGCTCGCGCTCACGGCCTACGGCCATCACGATCTTTCCGTTCTTCTGGAAAAGCCGGGAAATCGTAAAGTCATTGCAACAAAAGTGGTTTCCCCTCGTGACCGTTTCACGGTCGAACGTTTCATTGATCATCAGATCGGCGAAGGTCGGCAGGTGTTTGTCATTTGCCCACTGATCACCACCTCAGTTGCGGAAGGTATGGAAGAAGTGCGTTCTGTAGAAAAAGAGAGGGAGCGTTTATCCAAGGAGTTTCCCCGTCGCCGGATCGCCATGCTTCACGGCAAACTGATCCCCGCAGAGAAGGAACAGATCATGCGGGCATTCAAGGATCGCCGTTTCGATATCCTCGTTTCCACCTCCGTCATTGAAGTTGGCATCGATGTGCCCAATGCGACGATCATCTGCATCGAAGGATCCGAGCGTTTCGGACTTTCCCAGCTGCACCAGTTCCGCGGCCGCACCGGCCGCAGTGATCATCAGAGTCATTGTTTCCTCTTTACTTCCACGCCGGAACAAGCCTCATCTGCACGATTAAAGGCAATGGAAAAACATGATAGCGGATTTCTTCTAGCAGAAATTGACTTGAAACTGCGTGGTCCAGGAGAGCTCTTCGGACTGCGCCAAAGTGGTATTCCCGAGAGTAAACTGGGGATGCTTTTAAATCCGGAGATTGTGGTAAGAGCGAGAAGGGCGGCGGAGAAGTTTTTGGCAACGGAGAAGATCGGGTAACGGTATATCGGTGTATCGGTATAACGGGGAAACCACTCCAAACGATGCTTGCACCGTTATCCCGTTATCCCGATAACCGTTATTCGAGCATGGCTCTTGACAGAAAAAAAGAAACTCCTATTCTCTGCCCGTGATCAACCACTCAGCCATGATGATGTCGATGACAATGACCCCTCTGCGAGGCGGGTGTAGCTGCTGATCACAACTCCTTCACCCTTAAAGCCCTCGCAGAAATGCGGGGGTTTTTCTTTATTTATCTACTTTTCCCCTTAGCCATGAGTCCCGTTGCTTCTCCCCATGAACATCTTAGCGATCCTTGGTATCGCTTGGATCCGCATATCTTCATCGACGGATCAGATACGCATGGCGGTTATCATCCGGATAGCACCAAACGAGATTGCCTAGAAACTGCCATGACCACTGCAATTCGTGGAGGTATGAAGCGTACGGTGAGCGTAGGTACGTGGGGACGCGAAGGCACCTTTCCCTACCTTGCTGCAGAAGCCGACCGCCTTTGCCATCGAGATGAGATCAGCGGAAAAGATACTGGTAAGGTTGCTCTCCAATTCAATGGAGCTCCGCGGGATGGAACAACGGAAAACGGCACATGCTTTCATGCTCTGCATACGGGAAGGCTTCTTGTGATCGGGCATCCGCAATCGTTTACACATCTGCGTTCAGCAGCACAAGACAGTCGTGCTCGTTGCTACAATGTTATTACCACACCAAAGAATCAGTTCCGTAGTTCGCAAACTCCAAGAGCCGCGTTTACGCCGGAGATGCTTGAACATGTCGAAAATGACGCATTTATTTCTCAAATCCCAGAACCAGCCAATCGTCTACAGATCGGAGCATTTGACTCGTTCGGTAATGCAAAATTATTGGCACAGGATCCTAGTCAATCTCTTCAAGAAATCCGTGAGCGGTCTGTTGATCGAAAGGGGACGCGCTATGTGGAGATGCAAGTCGGCAGCAGCGCAGTCTGTACAGTCGCTCTTGCTCTGGATGGACAAGACTTGAAAGATATTGGTGGAAAGGGGGCATCACTGGCGATCATCCAGGATCATTTTCGCGGAGGACTGCTCACGATTGTTTGGCCATGGGAAAAGAATGCGACAATCGATCAAAAAATTGAGCATTCACCGTACTACGCTTTTAGCAATAATCCGTTCGGTCGCACGGGTCCAATCACGTCTTCCTCGTTTGCAATGGAAGGGGCGCCCGTATCTATTCGCGAAGCTCGTTGATTATCTATTTTTTTCCTTCTCCTTTTCATACATGGATACTGAAGTACAAAGCGTCGTTGAGATCTCTATTTTCATCATCCAATGCATGGCCTTCTCCCATTCGAGCTGAAAAAAATCATGATTTCGTGACAATCTTTACCCTCATCCCATTCATGAACGAGAGATAGGACAATGAGGTTTCCCGTCTCTCGTTTCATAGTTCTGAAAGAGAAGAAATGCCTTGTATCGTGCCATTCGCCTGCTAGACTCCAAGAGATTTCCCCGCATTCTATGGCCGATCAACCGACCCCACCACCTCCACCTCCACCACGACCTGGCGATCCAGTACCGACTGGAGGCCTTGATCCATCGCAGGTCTTCAGTTCGCCTCCGCCACCACCTCCTCAACAGGGAGCGCAGGCTGGTGCAACTGGCGGCGCTGGACAACAAGGCGGCGGATCTCCGCCGCCTCCGGCCGATGCTGGCCCTCCTCCACCTCCTCCTGGGGTTACCGCAACAAAGGAAATGGGCTATGACGATGAAGATTTGAAGATCCTCGCTCAGGTCGGTAACTACCGCTTCGGATCGGTCACCATATCACTGACCAATGACAAAGTTGTAGTACCTCTGCATCCGGAAACCAATTTCGATGAGCAGCAATTCCTCACGCTTTTGCGTGGGAGCATCTCACTTACTCGTGATGAGAAGTGGCGCATCATCCAGGCGATTCCGAAACTTTCGCAATTCCAGATCGATGAGCTCCAGAAAATCCTCGAGGAAGAAAAGCGCAAGTTCTCTGAGCTTTCCCCAAAGCATCTTCTTCAACTCCAGCGCCTAGAACAGAAGCACAGTGAAGACTGGAAAGATCTGCAGGCGGTTGTGGTGCAGCAGGGAGCGAGGCAGGAAGAAGCCGCGCAGGCGGAGGAGATAAGAAAACAACTTGGCCTCTCGTAACGATTGGCGATTTACGATTGATAATTTACGATTGAAGGCTTCAAATTGTAAATCATCAATCGTAAATACTAAATCGTCAAGCAACGTTCATCCTATACACCACAAACACTCCCACCCCAATCACACTGACGAAGATTCCTTTCCAGAGTCCTTTGCCCCAGGACATGTAGAGGGAGTGTCCTATTAAAAAAAGGAATGCTGCGAAGGTGAAACTTAGTACAAGCGGCGAGAGGATCAGTGCTTCGACATAGGGAATTTCAAAAGGGAGAGGCCGCGAATGGGCGTACCAGCCGACGGCGTAGACGAGCGCATAGTAGGCAAGGAGCCAGCCGGCGTAGAGGCGGAGAGTGGCGGCGATGGGGAGGTAGACTTTTGTACCAGTGGATTTCTGCTGAATATCTTCCGATTGCACGGAATGCGTTTCTTGGGTTTTTTGGGTTGGTTGGGTTTCTTGCGTTTGCGGAGCTTGCCCTGAGCTTTCTCGAAGGGTGACAAAACTAAAGGGCTCGGAGGAGATTGGAGCCACATCCATTGGTGTCCAGCCTTTTTGAATGAGCGCCTCACGCGCGGCATCGGCACTGACGGCATCAATGCTTCCTTGTTCCGTAGAACCAGCGGAATCAGTTGCCCTGTACGAATAGAGTGACATAGTCGAAGTATAGCTATAAAACTACTCCGTCGCCCGTAAGTGCTCCGTCATATATCGCACAGCGCCTTCCAGGCGTGTATCAGCGGAAATACGGAAGTGTCGTCCCTGTGTCCATGATCGGTAGCCGATTACTTTGCCTCCTTGCATCGATATTTCCTTGTCGCTGTAACCCGAGAGTTCGCCGCCGACAAGATCAATGCTGATGGGGCCGCTGCCCATCCCTTCAAAGCTCTCGGAGCTTGCTTCCACATGCCAGAGGGTTTGTGTGGTATTGCCAAAGGATACAAACCACCAGTTTTTGTGGATGGGAACGCAGAAACCGACATGGTCGGTGCAGTACTGCTGTGTCCAGTTACTGTCGCTGATATTTTGCTTGGACATGGTAATGATCCGGGCTTCGAGTTCAGCACTATTGGAGACTGCCGCACTTGATACGGCGATTACGGAGCTTTTCTTGGAAGAGGGGACAGCAGATGAAGAAGCGACCGATGCAACAGGTTGAGCGGATGCAACAGACACCGTAGCGACACGCGATGATGCTAATACGGCAGCGGATGATTGCACGGTTACAGCGGAGAGTGATGAAGAGTGCAGAGAAGAGGAAGAAAGCTCGGACGATGCCGAAGACTCAGGCGTGAGATCGGTAACTCTTTCGACGCGCATGATGATGCCACCGGCTTCCACCGTTGGGCGCAAAGCACCAAAGGCTTCCACTTCATGGCCGAGGTATATATCCAGATTTACATCCGTGCTTTCGAGAATCAGCATGCGGCCGTCTCCCAAAGCAAGAGCATGTGTGCCCTGCATATAGATAGAAGCACCGAGGGTCTCTACGGTACCGCGATACGTGACATTCCTCGTTTCACGGATTTCTTCAGAGGAGACTGCAGCGGAAGAGGCTGAAGTATTTGAATCTCCGTCTGTAGCGCGTTTGCACGCAGGGAGTACAAGGATCACGGAAAGGAGGACAAGAGGAGTGAGGAGGCGCTTCATGGGGGTTGCATTGTAGGGAACATAGACGGAAGAGCAAAGACTTATGTAAAAAGAGACCGAGAATTCCTCGGTCTCTTCTGCACTATGCCTGATCAAAGGGCTGGTTTCCTTATTTCAGCATTTCATCAATGACCGCTTTGAATGCACTGAAAGGCTGTGCACCCGAGACCATGCGGCTCTCCTTTGTGCCGTTTTTCAGCACAATATTGCCCGGGGTACCATTCACCCCTGCGGTAGATCCCTCGGTCGCGTCACTTGCTACACGTGCAGCCATCTTGCCACTGTCGAGACAATCCTTAAACTTTGCTGCATTGAGACCGATTGCGGCTGCATAGGATTCGAGCTGCGTGTTATCTGTGCCTTTTTCCATAAGCATATCGGTCATCTCCCAGAATTTATCATTTCCGCCGATGTCCGCAGCACATTCAGCAGCCTCTGCGGCCTTTTGTGCGTTGGCGTGGAACGGGAGCGGGTAGTGTCGGTAGACCCAATTCACATCGTCGGGGTAGGTATCGATGATCTGCTGCATTGTTGGATGATTACGTGCACAGAACGGACACTCATAGTCAGAATATTCGATGACAGAAATCGCGGCATCAGGATTACCGCGGATATGATCCACATCTGGATCAACGGGCTTTACGTCCCCTGCCGGAGGAGCTTCAGGAGCGGCAGCTGTAGGTACGGATGGAACCGAGCGCGTAACCGACGATGAGGCCAACGAGCCCCATGCTGACGGCAAACCAGGGATTACTCGAGGAAGGTGAGGTTGGCGTAGATGCCATAGAGAGTGGAAAGAAAATTGGAGATAAAATATTGTTGCGAAGCGTAGCAGACGATTGGCGATTTCTTCATTTGCAATTTGCGATTTTAGCGTTCAATCGCAAATTGCAAATCCGTACATCGCCAATAATTTTCTATTCCCTTTGCACAACCGAGAGCGCCAGAAGGCGATGCCCGGGGGGTCGATTGTTCTGCGAAAAATAAAAGGCGAGTGTATCGAGAGTCTGCGCAAAGAAGGGATGCCGGAATTCCATGATTGCAAGAGTAAAACCTGGTAGCACCAGAAGATCGTTTTTGTGGAGAGAAGCAGCAGCAGACTCAAAGCATTTCTTCCCGTTACTGCATGGGCTTTCTTCCATAGCATCTTTCTCTTTTTCGAAGGGTGTCTGCAGGAGGCACACCGATGCGCTTCCAAGAGCAGGAGTCATGGGTTTTATTGCAATCTCTCCCTGTGCGACATGTGCAAGGAAAACAAAAAGAATGCTTACGATAGATCCCGTGCAGAGCGAAGCGTGCGTGGATCCGATAAGAGCAACCGCCAGCGTTCGTGAAGAAAACATTGCGCGCAGAGTACCATAACTTTTGTATTGCGCTCAATGCAGCTTCGCTCGCTGGGGCTTACAATGAGAGGTTTCTTATTGCTGCCCTGCCCCCAGTGCTACTATCTTCTTTGCTGCTGTGATTGCCGTGTACTTATTTACGATACTATTCGGCAGAGTTTTGTAGGTGGAGATAATGGTATCGTTCTTTACTGCGCCGTCTGCGTAGGTCACTTCGTGGCGCCAGCCAATTTCGTTCCTTTTCAACGGTCGTCCAGCGATTGCAAAATCATCTGGTGCCGTTTGCGTGAAGTATGGTCCATCGATGGTCGCGCTGCGTCCGTCTGGCGTGCCGTAGATGTGAATGTAGGCATCGTCGCCATCGTCATAGGCCTGCAGTACGATGAAGTTGCCGGTATCATTGAGGAACGTGAGATCAGGATTTCCTTTGTAGACGGTCGCATCGAGTCCTACACCACCCTCTTCGTAGTAACTCACGTACATGCTGTGACTTGTGCGTTTTAAAACAGGAAGTCCAGCAGCGAGTAGTCCACGGTAGAGTGTGGTGGATGCTTGGCAGATGCCTCCGCCCTGTTCCATAGTGAGTACACCGCCATTGATCACTTTGGCTTGCTCCCACCGACCTCCTTTTATCATGGCATCACCGAGTGCTGTATTGAAAGAGAAGATTTCCCCGGGTGCAACGATGGCATTCTGCACGTGCTCCCGCAAAGCTTTGCGGACATTGGCAATGCGTCCCCAGGGGGAACCCTTGAAATTCGAGTGGCCCGTAGCGAGAAGCGTGAGATCGCCGAGGGGTACACCGGAAAGATTTTCTATGTGCCCTGGCGTAAAGAGCAGCTGCACGTTTATCGCCGTCTGATTGTTGGTGAGTGCCTGTATCAGAAGATCCCGTGTCTGGGATGTATCCAGACGATGTCCGGGTCTAGCAGCTCCATCAGTGAGAACACGATCAACTGTTTTCCCGTCATACATCCCTGTGATCGTGATATTTCTGGGAGTAGCAACGGTTCTGAGTCGCTCATCGGTTATCGCTTCGTGGATGCGCTCCGGATTGAGTTCTATGTGTATGCCTCCCGCATCCGCGTTCATCAAAATCCAGAGTGGAAACTGTTGTGCACTCGCCACCCATGTGGCACCACTGCCGGTCTCGGTAAGAAAATGTACGCGAACACTTTGGCGAAGAAAGTGTTGTCTCTCGCGCACGGCACTGACTGCATTTTCCAGTGTTGCGGGAAGTCCCTTGCGACGCAGACGTTCCTGCAGGCGAAGCGCTGTCCGCACAGAAGCATCCTGTCTATCAAAAAGTGCACTGGTTGGTTCCGGAGTCGACAAGCTGATACTCGCTCCAAGTGGCAGTGCTGCGTAGGCTACAACGGAGTTGCTTACTGGCTGTTGCCCGACCAGTATAGCGCATAAGGCAAAAGCGCTTATTCCGAGGCCGTTGCTGAGAAATTTCTCCCGTGAGCTCATGGTGATTTGTGTGTTCTTTATTATTATAATACATTTTACAAAAAAATCAAATAGGGATTTCTCTTTCAAGCCTATTTTGGAAGAACTGGATACAATGCAGACATGCAACCGAATGTCATCACTGAGACGCTCAAAACATTCATAGCTTTCCGAACTATTGCCGGAAATCGTGCACAAAAAGACGCCTGTTTGGACTGGATTTCACAGTCCTTTCTTACAGAATCCGACGTTGCGATCGAAACAGGGGAATGCGCTGATTGCCCATTTCTCCTCATTGTAAACCCATCAGCTCCTTGGCTCTGGTTCGCCCACACCGATGTGGTTCCGGGGCGGGATGATCAGTTTACGTTGCAGTGTAGTGGGGATCGACTCCTGGGGCGGGGGGTAAAGGATATGAAAGGTGCAGCATTGCCTTTTTTATTGGCATATCGCGACACCTGCCGTAGTGAGGGAGTGCCTCCGGTCAGCATTCTCATAAGTACGGACGAGGAAACGGGGGGAAAGACGATCCCGACGCTTTTGCAAAAGGGGCTTAAAACCCCTATTGCCTTTACCCCAGATACGGGGAGTTCTCCGGGTATCGTCACCGAGCACAAAGGTGCAGTGTGGTTGGTACTCACATCGAATTCTGCCTCTTACGGTCGCTCTGCAGAATATCGCCAAAGCCTACCCCCCCGGTACGGAAGTGGATTGGAAGATGACCGTGAGTGTCACGGAACTTTCCGGAAGTGATGCGGTGAACCGCATTCCTCAGGCAGCCACGGCGACGCTGGATGTGCGCTATCCGCCAGAAGATTTCGCAGGTCCGCTGGAGGTGATTGCACGGCTGCAATCTCTCCTTCCTGAGGGGTGTAGCCTTACGATTAGAGAAGTGGGAAATCCCTTATGGACAGATCCTGCTCATCCGTTTATTCAGGAATTTCTGCATGTCGTTCAACGCGTCGAGGGAGTGACACCCCCTTTCATCCGTGAACACGGAGCAACCGATGCCCGGCACTTCTGCGCTGCAGGAATTCCTGCATTTCTCTACGGACCCAAAGGCGGTGGCATTCACGGTGACGACGAATGGGTATTGCTTGCATCTCTGCAGCAGCAATACGCAATCTATAGGATGCTTCTTTCTCACGCCAAAGCTACTTCTTCCCGGCGTCCTTGAGGGAAGTCACCAGGAGCAGAGCGCCCAAAAAGATGATGCCATTATAGGTCCAGATTCTGTGAAAGTGCCTTTCAAGAGCAATTTCGTCCATGCCCATAAAAACGTCTGCGAGTTTATCCATGCTGACATTTTTTCCGGAAAGCGCCCCTACCTGCGGAGGGCGGTTGTTGTACGACGCACTTTCCATCAGCGTCACCCCGATCATTCCGAGTATGGCAATCCCTGTCACTGCCAGGCGAAGACGTTGAGAGATATGGATATCATTTCCAAAGACGTGCTTGAAAAATGCTGGCATGCGCGAAGTATAGTACGGCATTTTGCTATGCACAACGAATTGTATCAGTCCACCTGTAATTGCACTCCTGCTGGGTCGATGCCCATTGTAGCAGAAACTGCATCGGTGATTGTAAATCGAGCGCGTAATGTGGTCTCTC
>VMGQ01000062.1 GCA_007376635.1 Candidatus Peregrinibacteria bacterium Greene1014_49 | reverse complement strand
AGTGGAGGACCGTTCAGTTCCGCAGCCGTGCAGGTACCATCTCCGCAGGTAGACTGGCAAACACCTGCATTGCAGATCTGACCCGCGAGACAACTGGCCTGCTGACCATTGCAACCAGCACACGTGCATCCCTCTCCGGGGTCACATGTAGTATTTCCATTGCAAGCTCCAGCACTCGTCCAACACGTCGTCCCCGAAGGACCTGCACATCTCTGCCCTGGAGGGCACGGTACCGTGCTTCCTATACAACCAGTACCACACAACGGTGGCCCCGCACATTGAAGACAGTTGCATTGTTCCCCAGGATCACACGTACCATTAAGATTGTTACAACCCGGAGGTATGAGTGTGCACACGCTGAGATGGCATACTTGATTCGCAGCACCACAGGGAAGATGCAAGCCATCGCAATCAGCACATGCACAGGTCTCAGAAGCAGCGCAGGTACCATCGTTCGTGCAACCCGGGGCTACTTCACAGGTGAGTGAACCTCCTAAGCCTGCAGTGCAAACCATACCAGCTGGGCAATTTGCCTGAGAACCAAGGCAATCAAGACATGCGCATGTCTCGGGGGGGGAAGTACAAGTGCCATTGTTCGTACAACCCGGAGGGGGTTGGCACGTGCCTGAGATACATGCCTGTCCAAGCGGACACGCAGCAGGCGCGGGGCAAAAACCTGCCAAACAATGCGCTTGACCACAACCTCCGGATGTAGAAGGAGTGCAGGTTTGTGAAGTCGGCGCAAGACACACACCAGTCGGTGGACTGAGAGTTGTCGGTAGAAATATCCACCCAGAAGGACAGCTACCAAAAAATGGCTTGAGGCACTGTGTTCCACCTCCTCCTCCACCCGTCTGACACGTTCCAGCATTGCATGCCTGACCAGCGGAGCAAGGGCAATCTGCAAGACAGTTCCCGCAGTTCTCTCCAGCCTGACACACACCGGAACCACAGATGGGAATGGGCTCTGCTTGGCATGAGCAACCCCCAAGCAAAGCAGGAGCGGGAAGGCAGTGCTTCAATGCATCATGACAAGGCCAGCTATCAGGCGAGTCTCCCGGAAGGCTGCAGTTGGAAGCAGTTCGCGAACTACAAGGCGTTGTGGAGAGCGTCCCCTGCAAACTCTGCTCCGTCGATCCCATCACCATCACCTGTAGCGCAACAACAGAGGACAAGACCAATCCAATGATGCGAGATCTTCGACTCATCGCCATGTTGGAAGCAACTATACCCATTTCACCCTGGACTTACCATTGTGTTTGCATGGAAAAAGTATGGTGTGATTGCTTGTATTTTCTCCTCTGAACCTCAGGAAAGAGATCGAATGCGCGACGGTAGATAGGTTAGGATACGGAGGTGCAAGATGACCCCATCCTCTCCCCTCTCAATGAAACTCAGCGTGCAGCCGTGCTGCAGACAGAGGGTCCTTTGTTTATTCTTGCAGGAGCCGGCTCCGGAAAAACACGCGCCCTCACGCACCGTATCGCCCATCTCATCTCCAAAGGCGTCGAGCCCTGGCAGATTCTTGCCGTCACATTCACCAACAAAGCGGCGAATGAAATGAAGGAACGCGTGAAAAATCTTTTGCACATCACCGATCCGGATACCTTTAGCAACCAGCAACCAGCAACCAGCAACTCAAAACTCCCCACCATGGGAACCTTCCACAGCGTCTGCGCGCGGATTTTGCGCCGCGATATCGAACATCTCGGCCGCGACAGGAGTTTTGTGATCTACGACGGCGATGATCAGGAAAAACTGGTGAAGGAATTGCTGAAGGACTTGAAGATCGAGGAATCGGAACTGAAAGCCCGCGCGGCACTTGGCTACATCGGACGATTTAAATCCGAAGCAGTCAGTCCCCATGAAGCAAAACTCCAGGCAACAAGTGCAAAGATGCACATCGTGATTGATGCGTATGCACGCTACGAGAAAACGCTTCGCACGAATAACGCACTCGACTTTGATGACCTCATGCTTGAAACTGTCCGGCTCTTTCATGAAGTACCGAAAGTACTGGAACGCTACCAGCGCACATGGAAATACCTGCACGTTGATGAATACCAAGATACGAACCACGCGCAGTATCTCTTCGTAACGCTGCTTGCGGCCGCTCACAAAAATCTCTGTGTCATCGGTGATCCGGATCAGTCGATCTATTCCTTTAGAGGCGCAGATATCAGAAACATATTGGAATTCAAGAAAGATTACCCGGAAGCAGTGCAGCACACACTCGACCGCAACTACCGCTCCACGCAAATGATCCTGACTGCAGCGGACGCCGTCATCAAAGCCAATCCCAACCGACCGGAAAAAAAAATGTGGACGAACCGCACAGAAGGACCGAAGGTGATCGTCAACGAAGTCCATGATGAACGAGCCGAAGCCGAAGATGCCGTACGCACTGCCATCAAACACCGGAGCGATGGCATGCCACTGAATCACCAAGTCATTCTGTATCGCACCAACGCGCAGTCCCGTCTCTTTGAAGAAGCATGCATGCGCGCGGGCATCCCCTACCGCATCATCGGCGGAACGAAGTTCTACCTCCGTCGCGAGATCAAAGATGTGCTCGCCTATCTCCATGTCATTCTCAACCCCGGAGACACACTTTCCCTCATGCGCATCCTCAATGTCCCCAGCCGCAAAATCGGCGAGACAACGCTGGGGCATCTGCAAGCATACTGCGCTGATCAATCAATTGTACTTTGGGAAGCATTACAGCGAGCCGAAGACATCCAGACACTCGCCGAAGGAATGCGACTGCGGCTGAAGAATTTTGCAGAGACGATCATCGAAGCCAAGCTGAAGTCGGAGCGCGTTGCTGTCACCGATCTCACACGCTGGCTCCTCGAAAACATCAGCATGGAAAAATGGATCCGTGACGGAACGGATGAAGGCGAAGACCGCTGGGGTAACGTGGAAGAATTACTTTCCGTCATGCGGAAATATGATCAGCTCGATCCACAAACGTCACTTCTCAGTTTCCTCGAAGAAGCGAGCCTGGTTTCGGAAGTGGATAAGCTCAATGACATAAAAGATGATGCACTAACCTTAATGACACTCCACCTCTGCAAAGGATTGGAATTTGATTCGGTGACGATTGCCGGCTGTGAAGAAGGAATTTTCCCCCACAGTTCATCGAGCTACGATCCCGAGCAGCTCGAAGAGGAGAGGCGGATCATGTATGTGGGAATGACGCGTGCAAAAACGCATCTCCGGCTGCTCCTTGCACGTAGTCGCATGCTCTGGGGAGAAACACGCGCCAATGCGGGAAGCCGCTTCCTTGATGATCTCCCAGAATCTGTCACCGAACGCCGCAGTGACGATATTCTGAGTGCATTTGCCTGGGCATCGAAGAAGATGATCGGCGAGGAATCGCGAAAATCGCCTCTGCAACCATTCCGACAAGAGGAGGTCAACGTCGAATTTAATCAGGATCTTTCCTTTGCGTCAGAGAATGAGAATCAGGATGGCTTCGATATCGGTAACCGTGTCCATCACCCCATCTTCGGAGCAGGCACCGTCACGGCTCTGCGCGGAGATATAGCGACGGTGTGGTTTGATTCAGGGCAGGAGAAGACGCTGGCATTGAGTATTGCGCCGTTGAAGAAAATTTAATACGCATAATACGTCCCCCTCGCCACCGGCTCCTCAAACCCCACCCAATCAAACGTCGTTGTGCCATCTGTCCATTGAACGGATCCTGCAGATGTCGGCGTTCCCGTTTCATTCAGACTGATTTGGAGTGACGCGCGGGGAGCACTGCTCGGAATAGTGATATCAGCCAGTAGCGTGAGAGTTCTGGAGCTGCTCGTCAGAGATCCAAACGATGCAGTGAGTGGACAAGTAATTGTCGAAGAAGAAACCGTGCAATTTGCACGATCGCTGCTTCCATCAACAATGATTTGTACATCACTCAAAGACACTCCGCCAACTTGGGAGAGTGTGAATGTAAGCTGCGAAAGCCGAAGATCCGCACTGCCGTCATTGCGCACACCCATGAACCGGAATCTGCCGATCTCGCGGTCAGTGCCTGAAAGGAGAGGCTCACTGACCGCTCCGGCATTGGTGATGCTGGTAATCATCGAGCGCGCGATCTGATGCGTATTGAACGTACCCGTCAGCGATTGCGTGTACGTCCGATTGCTCCAGCCACCGTTCCCTTCAATGGCAATGGAAGCGATTTTCAGAAGTTCCGCACTCGTTCCACCGCCATCACGGCTCTTCAGCTGAGAGCGCACATAGAAAGAGTAATCTTCCCGCTGTGGAATGATGATATTTTTCGTCTTCACGCTGAGTGTATAGATCCTGCCGCCACTCACACTCGCATCGAGCCGCGCAGATCCCAAGAGCTCTGCATCTTCATCGTAGATGAGGAGCTGATCGACGGAGGTGACTGCACTATCCAACGTGACCGTAATCGTCGTGATGTGCAGAGGCTCGGCATTGTTGAACGCTTTTGCAGAACCGAGTACAGGAGATATTCCCCCAAGAAGTGCTATGCGACCAGCAAGCGACACATCAGTATCCGGATCTTTTATCGATGCTGCAGAGGATGACGATGAGGCGGGTGCCGACGAAGAGACACGACGGGAACGCACAGGCTTGCGCAGGGTCGCGCGGATATTTCTTCGCGAAATACGCTGATACAGCGGCTGGCGGAAGTACGCAGCATTCACACGATCCACTGTTCTTGCGTGAACAGGGAAAGCTGGAAGCACGGCCGCAGCAATCGCAGCGATAGAAAGAGTTCGGCGAAGCATGGTGTATAGCATAAGCAGAGAAAGAATAGCGCAAAGTGCGCAAAGAAGTGGACGAAGGACGACGCGGATTCTTACGAATGAATAGCGATCCTATTCATTCATATTTGCACCACGCGTGCGAGATCCTTTCAATGCACTCACACGCTGCTGTGCATCGTACTGCATTTTTCCGATTCTACGGCCAGCGATTGCTGCTGTTTGTAACAAAGATGCGATAGCGGCATCCCGAGTCAGCAAAGTCTCCTCCGTGATGTCCGCATCACACCAACGAACGTACATAGCACGCAAATCACCTTCCCCGCCCTCTAAACTTGCAAGGGATTGCAATGTTGTAGACAAATGCTTAGTACGCTGATCAGCGGTCTGTACAGTCGATTCGGATGTATTGGTAGCCATGAGAGAAAAAGGGAAATGGAGATACAAAAAACCTTCTTGCCAGCCGTATCCTTAACGAAGGCTGGCCACTACTCGGGAAGGCGTCTCTGCCTTTTTGATCAAGAGATCTTCAGGCAGCCAGGCACCTTCCCGCTCTCGGCGGGGTAAAGGGCACCGGCAGTGTTGCCTGAAGAAACATTGTAGTTAATGTAGCAGGAAATTGAAGAAACGCAAGGGTAGGAAATGGCATACTTGCGCTATGAGAATAGAAGTACAAACATTCCTGAAAGAACACGGTATCCGGCTCAATACCGAACTTGGACAGCATTTTCTCATTGATGAAGAAATTCTTCAAAGCATCGTCAAAGCGGCAGATATTCAACCTACAGATCACATCGTCGAAATTGGGCCAGGCATCGGCGTCCTCACAGTGGAACTCCTCAAGCGCGCTGCACACGTTACTGCAATCGAACTCGATGACAGGATGATTCCCCTGCTCAAAACCTACGTCGCGACGAAGCTCCCAGGAAACATTGCTACCAAGCTCGAGGTTATCCACGGCAATGCCCTCCATACTCCAATGCCTTCAAAGCAGTATCGCATCGTCGCCAACATTCCCTACCACATCACGTCCCCTCTTCTTCGGCACGTGTTCCTCGAATCTGAAGTGCATCCTGAGTCCATGATTCTTCTTATCCAACGCGAAGTCGCAGAAAAGATTTGTGACAGCCAAGACTGCGGACTGCTCACTATTCTCGTCGGACTCTTCGGATCCCCGAAGATTATTCGCAAAGTCCCTCCGGAATGTTTTCTCCCTCCGCCTGCGGTGGACTCGGCAGTCTTGCACATTCAATGCTTCGAAAAGCCCTTGGCAGATGCCGTGACTATCGAAGAAGTATTCCGCCTCGTAAAAATCGCCTTCAGCCAGAAACGCAAGAT
>VMGQ01000061.1 GCA_007376635.1 Candidatus Peregrinibacteria bacterium Greene1014_49 | reverse complement strand
TTCAAGAAATCAAAACTGGCATTATGACATCGACCGCCACAGATTTCGCTCAGGGCTACAAAGGAAAGTTCAAGGAGATGTATGGCGGTGCTATCCAAAACGCGACGGATCAGATTAAAAAGATTCCTAAAATCAATCCGGCCGAGGTTGATAAGCTCGTGGCGCTGGTCACGACTACCCTTGAGCAGAAGTTCGATGCAACAGCGAAGACTGTCCAGGATATCAATGACAAAGGGGCTGTGGCTGTGCTAAGGGAATCTGCGTCGGATCTGGGAACGCTAGCAAGCGCAGGATATGAAAAATATCTTAGACCCACCGCCGATCAACTTGGGGATAAAGCCAAACCACATATAGCAAAGGCTGTCGGCGAATTGCGCACACTCAAAAATGGTATCCAGGAACTGGCGAAACAGGGTGGAGCAAAGACTGTTGATGGATATATGAAGGAAGTGCAGAAGACCTATGGACCCACAATCGATGCCATCAACCAGGCATTGGTAAAGGCTAAAATAACACCCGAGGATGCCAAAAAATTCATTGCAGCTTCTCTTGAAGAGGCTCGTGCACAATTCCAGAAGGTAGCGAGCAAAGTTACAAGGAAGGCCGCATAAGTGGGATCAATACTGTATGTGGTGCCGAGGGAGAGACTTGAACTCTCACCCACCTTCGCTTCCGAGCTACGGTGGGCAAGTGGGATCGCTCTCACCAGCTCCTAAGGCTGGTGCGTAAAGAATTGTATCAAAATGATACAATATAGAAGAAGATATGATACAATATGGATATGGGTCTTACAAGGCGCCAGCAGGCCATACTTCATATTCTCTCTCAGAGAGAAGCAGGAGCTGCGACGCGCGAACTTATTACTGAGCTCCAAAAAATATTCGATGCCGTTGCACGCGTCACAGTGATACGCGACATGGATATTCTTTTGAAGCTGGGTCTGGTGAAAAGAATTGGCAAGGGGCGAGGTGTGCGATACCAGGAGAGGATTGCCAATTCATCTTTGAGGCTCATCCATCCCGATATCTACTTCTCAGTAGATGATGCAGAGCGCCAATTGCTTCACGCAAGATATCACCCCAGCGCTCTCTCTGCGTTTTCTCAAGCCTTTACTAGAGAAGAGTATATGCAGATCAATACCCTCAATGCGCTCTATGCAAAACGCATTGCGGCATTGCCATCCGGCATTATTCGCAAAGAAATGGAGAGATTCACCACGGAATTTTCATGGAAATCCTCGCGCATCGAGGGGAATACGTACTCGATCCTTGATACAGAGCGTCTCCTCAAAGAGCGAGAGGAAGCCGAAGGGCATCCGCACAAAGAGGCGCAGATGATTTTAAATCACAAAGCCGCTCTTGAATCCATCTGTGCCCATCCAAACGACTATTCGTCAGTTTCTTTGCGCACTGTCGAGCAATTGCATGCGCTTATTGTGAAAGATATGGGGGTGCAAAAAGGGCTGCGGAGTGCACCTGTGGGGATTCTCGGTACAAGGTACCGACCGATGGGTATCCGCTCACAACTACAGGAGGCATTTGAGCAAACATTGGAGCACATCAATGCCGAACCTTGGGCTCCTGCAAAGTCTCTCATAGCTTTTCTCATGATTGCCTACATCCAGCCCTTTGAGGACGGGAACAAGCGTACGGCACGTTTACTAGGGAATGCCCTACTTATTGCTGGGCATTGTTGTCCTCTTTCCTTCCGCAGTATCAATGAGAAGGAATATAAAAAAGCAGTGATCCTTTTCTATGAGCAGCACAATATCCGCTACTTCAAGCAGTTATTCATCGAGCAGTTCGTCTATGCCGTGGAACATTACTTTGTGAAATAATTTTATGGCTGGTGCCGAGGGAGGGACTTGAACCCTCATGGGATTGCTCCCGCCAGCTCCTAAGGCTGGTGCGTCTGCCATTTCGCCACCTCGGCATAGTTTAATTGTATAGCAAGATGCACTAACAGTGCGTCTCTACTTAATCTCTTCTCCTGTATTAATATCATGCAGAATCTCCTCTGCGATTTCCGCTGCATCATGGTGTTTATTTTTTGCTGTGAGGTCTGCCACATTTTTTTTCTGCCGCATGGCATCCTCCGCCCGAGCTTTTTCCTGTCGCTCCGATGATGTGACTGCATCCCTATCGCGTTTTGCCCGTTGTGCGATTACAGAAACTTCCTTGCGCAAGTCGACTTCCACCTGCGTGCGTCTGCGCTGAAAATCACCCTCAAGCTTGCTGCGCCTGGTACGTTCCTCGGCCGCAAGGCGCATTTCCTCTGAGCGTTGCATAGGAGGGGGGAGGGACCGTATTTGCATACGAACCTGATTCAATCCCTGTTCCATAAATTGAATTGCCGTTCGTTCCTCACTATCCACATGTGTTCGCTTCCTGCGGGCGTCTTCCTCCACTTCCGCTTTCTCCATTCGTTCTCTCATGTCGATTTCCCCTCGCTTTTTGCGGGCGTCCTCCTCGATGATATGCAGTCTTCTGTGTTCGCTTTTCTCCGCTTCCTGCTTGGCGTGGTACGCCTCAGCATCTGCGGCAGCTCGGAGCTCGCGTTCCGTGTCTTCCGATTTTTTCTGGCGGGCAACGACACGCATTTTGAGCACGGAAGCTCTGTGCATGTCCTTCATATAAAGATCGTGTTGTTTGTGCTCCTCCTTTTCCGCCTTTTTGTGCTCGAGTATGCGCTCATCCTCCGCCTTTTTGCGCCTCTGATGTTCTGCAATCTCTTTTTTGCGCTGGTCTTCTTGCACTTTAAATTCCCGCAAACGTTTTTCGTGTTCTTCTGCGAATTTCTCATCCTTCGCTATGCCTGTACGGACACCTTCTTCATTCAACCCTCTCGACGCATCTCTTTCAACTTGTTTTTTCTCCCGTCGCCGCTTTACTTCCTCACGTTCTCGCGCCTTCTTATCTAAAAAATTTTTCACATCTTTGTTCGCGTCTTTCTGAGGGTCGGGTTGGAGGGACATGGAGATAGAATACGGAATTGGGAGGAGACGCAACAGCGTTGCGTCTCTACACGGTGGACGTTCCTATGAATATCACGCTTTATCCTCTTCTAAAATCTTAATCCCCAATTCCACAATCTGTTCCTCTGACATCACGCTCGGAGATCCCAACATCAAATCTTTTGCCTTCTGATCCTTCGGATAGGCGATCACTTCACGGATGTTGGGTTCATCGCAGAAAAGCATCACGATGCGATCAACACCCCAGGCGATACCGCCGTGCGGGGGAGCGCCATACTGAAAAGCACGAAGCAGGTGACCAAATCTACGCTCAGCATCAGCGGGGGCAATCTTGAGAATCTCAAAGATCTTTGATTGCAACACTGCTTCATGGATACGGATAGATCCGCCACCGATTTCAGAGCCGTTGAGAACGATATCGTAGGCTGCGGCTCGGCATTGTATGGGATCCGTGTCGAGAAGATCGCGATCCTCGTCTTTGGGTCGGGTGAACGGATGATGGACTGCGGCAACCGCGCCCGTGTCTTTATCCTTTTCAAACATCGGGAAATCCGTCACCCAGCAGTAGGCAAATACTTTGGGATCAATCAATTTCAATCGTTTGCCGAGCTCCGTTCGTACAGCACCGAGACTGCTACAGGCCGTCTCAAAGCTATCTGCCGTGAAGAAGAGGATGTCTCCAAGCTTGGCATTCGCAGCATCTACAATCTTTTTTGTGAGATCCTTCCCTAATTTATCGACCGGGACACCTTCATATCCATCATTACCAATTTTGATCCATGCAAGCCCCTTTGCACCGTAGATTTTTGCAATTTCCGTGAGCTCATCAATTTCTTTGCGGCTGGATGCGGCGCCGTCCGGAACGCGGAGACATTTGACGACTCCGCCGGACTCCACCGCCTTGGCGAAGATGCTGAAACCTGCGCCTTTGCAGAGTTCCGAGACATCAGTGAATTTCAAGTCAAACCGCAGGTCGGGCTTATCAGAACCGTATCGATTCATCGCATCGCTATAAGTGAGACGTGGAAAGGGTGTCTTGAGAATTTTCACATCCGGCCGGATCTCTCTCGTTAATGCAACAAGCGATTGCTCTGTGAGGCTCATAACATCTTCCGGTTCGACAAACGACATCTCCACGTCGACTTGTGTAAATTCCGGCTGGCGGTCGCCTCGCTGGTCTTCGTCGCGGAAGCAGCGAGCGATCTGCATATAGCGGTCAAGGCCTGCCACCATCGTGAGCTGCTTTAGTTGCTGAGGAGATTGCGGGAGCACATAAAATTGGCCATGGTAGAGCCGTGATGGCACGAGATATTCTCGGGATCCTTCTGGCGTTCCCTTGATAAGAATCGGCGTTTCCACTTCGATAAAATCGCGATCATAGAAAAACTTCCGGATCGATTGCACGATCTTGTGCCTTGTTACGATATTTCGGCGCATGCGCTCGCGCCGGAGATCAAGATAACGATATTCCAGTCGTAGCTCTTCAGAAACTTCTTTGTCCTGATCAATTTCAAATGGGGGAGTCTTTGCTTCATTCAAGATAACGATCTTACGGACGCGAACCTCAATTGCCCCCGTAGGATTATCCTCACGCGCCGCGCCTTGAAGGCGTTTCGTCACAGCTCCGGTGATTTGAATAACCCATTCTGGACGGATGTGTTCCGCTTGGGAAAATAGGTCTTTATTTTCCGGGGCAAAGACGATTTGGGTGAATCCGTAGCGATCACGAAGATCCACAAAGATTAGTCCGCCGTGGTCGCGACGACGATGTACCCAGCCGCAGAGAGTGACTTCTGATGCAGCATCTTTTTCCCGGAGTTGGCCGCAGGTGTGGGTACGAAGCATCGGAGGAAGTATAGAGATTAGCGAAACAACTTTCCCAGCTCTTCTTTAAATTCCTCCACATCCTTAAATTCCCGATGTACTGAGGCGAAACGGATGTATGCGACTTTATCCATTTTATGGAGAGCCTTCATGACGTCATTGCCGATGGTTGCGCTTCCCACTTCGCCTTTATTCCCGCCCCATTTCTCCTCGAGCTTATCGAGCAGACTATCCACATTCTCCTGAGTGATTGGGCGCTTGGTGCAGGCGATCCAAATACCACGCTCGATTTTACTCCGGCTATAGGGCTCGCGGGTGCCGTCGCGTTTCACAACAATCAAATTATTCAATTCCTGCCGTTCAAAGGTCGTAAACCGGTGATTGCACTTCGGGCATTCTCTACGCCTGCGGATGGCACGGCCATCTTCAGCAATGCGGGAATCCACAACAGCGGTGTCTTCGTGCTTACATCTTGGACAATTCATGCCTTGAGCATCTCTGAAGGGCAGTGAATTGAACATAGGAAATCATCAAGAAATACGAGCTTGAATGAAGTTGGATTGTACCGATGGAATTATGCCGTGCGTCCCTACAATGCTTATAAACCTCGATGATCCTGGCGTCTTTCGAGATTGTTATGCCGAGAATCCGCTTGTTCACTCAGCACACTTCTTTGCATTAATTGTTCAAGTTCGCCAGTTGTTGTGGCGGTATCGACGAGCGGACTAAAATCTTTACGCACATCAGGGGTGTCTTTAAGTTTTGGCACTTCGATTGGCTCATGTGTCATGGCGATATTGGGGAAAAGTTCGAGTATGTGATAAAGAAAAGAGTGCCGCGTGTCAATGGTGCCTTAGGGAGCTTTTGGAAGCGTGTGGTTTGTGGAAAATCGTAAGTAATTCAAAAAAACAGCCCAACTCTTTCGAGGAAGGCTGTTTTAAGATGTTCGTGAATTACATTGTACCCTCTGGCATCTCTTGAGCCATCTTTGCCTTTAGGCTCTTCAGAGCGCCATCAATGGCTGCGGAGTCCAAGCCTTCAGGAGCCAAACCAGCATCCTGTTCCATACTTGGGACATCAAATTGTTCTGGCATGAGAATTTGGGGAAAGAATACGATGTTAATCCTACCATACAATTTTCTCTTTGCAAGAGTTACGCCCGCAGAATGGTTTGCGAAGATCCTGTGCAATCGATAATCCGCGATGGTTTGCGTAAAGGGAGGGGGCCGGAATCCAGAATCAGGTCTGGTTTTTCGGGTGCATCTTTGTACTGCTCGAGTATTTCCTTGATGGAATAGGGGCTTGGTTTTCCATGAAGATTGGCGGAGGTGGTGCTGATCGGACGACCGAATTTTTGTACAAGCTCCATTGCAATGGGGTGGGAGGAGACGCGGATACCGAGGGTTGGTGAATGGGATTGGGGAGTGGGGTGTAGGGCGTAGGGAGTATTGTTACGACGCAAAAGAACAATCATGAGTCGTCCTGGAAGAAATTCTTGCGCAAGCTGCTCTGCTTGGTCATTCCACTCCACATATTTTCTAGCTTCTTCGATGGAAGAAAAGAGCGCACTCACGGGTTGGTTTGCCGAACGCTGTTTGATTGCGAATAATCGGGAAACGGCTTTCAGATTGTTCAAATCACATGCAAACCCGTAA
>VMGQ01000060.1 GCA_007376635.1 Candidatus Peregrinibacteria bacterium Greene1014_49 | reverse complement strand
GCACCCCCCGTGGCGCGCGGAGCCAACCCGGTAGCTATGAGAGAAACCCCCTCCGCATATCCTGACTTATCGCTTTTACAATTTTTCCTTGTTTATCTTTCACCGTCGTTTTCCACGCCACATTAATCCGCACATCGTAGCGGCTATCGACATCAAGCGTTAATTCCAGAGTCTCATTGGCTTTGAGAGAAACGGTTTCCAGCAGCGGTAGATAGATTTGTTGCCAGTGGGTCGGTTTTTCAAACGGACTCGTGGACAGGGTGATGCCAGCGGCGAGGTCGGATGACCACCAGAGGGCGAACCCATTTACGATTGGCGATTGATGATTTGCGATTTGATCCGCATTCCACTGGAGGGAAGCGTGGCGGATTTCTTTGTTGTGTTTCGTGAAATCAATGTGATCCCATTCTTTTGTTCCATCCTTAAGAAAATCCTCCGGGCGGATGTCTTTCACATACATATTGTTCATAGCTACTTCGCGCGCGGCGTTCCATTGGAAATTACCTTCAATACCAGACCAGGTATCGATGGATTTCTGGATGCGGTCGGTGATAACGGGAGCGATGAATTGCTTCAAATTCATAGGCATGATATTTCCTCCGGGTTTCAAAAATCGCTTTGCGTCATTCAAATTTCCGATAATGGATTCTTCAAGCGCAAAGTTGCCAAAGGTTTCAGAGATGACAAGATCGACTTTTGGAGGATTCTTCACTTCCGTGGAATGCTTGTGGATAAAATGACAGCCGGTGATGCTGGTTTCTTTTGCAAGTGCACGGCTGATATCACTTAATTCCGAGACTTCATACAAATGGCATTCCTTCGCGCCGAGCTTGCGTGCAAGGAAGGAAAGATAGCCGGTTCCGGCACCGATATCGGCGACGGTGGTTTTCCCCGGGATGATCAATTTTTTCAGGGCATCAGAAAATGCACGGTTGCGGATGGGGTCTGCCAGGATTGTGCGCTGGTATTCAATCAATGACATACACGTATTGTAGAGACGTGCGATTCGCACGTCTCTACGACAGATGTTTTAAATTCCGGAATTGTTACGGCAATACCGATGCCAGATTCCCTGTTGTGCCTAGAAGTTGCACACTTCGGAGAATGCACAGGAGGGCGAAGGCCGTCGTGAAGGCATCGATGCTGTTCTTGTTTGAAAAGAGCTTCATAAAATGGATTGGGTATATATTGCTATTATAGCATTTTTATAAAAAATATCAACAAATGGGATTTATGGCTCAATAACCGAAATCTGCAAGTAATTCTTAAATTCTCCAGATCGGATCGTCAAGGTATGGGTGCCGGCTATGGGCTGCCATTCCTTCCGGAAGTCAGGGACTTTTGCCGTCCCGATCGATATGCCATCCACAAACCACTCTGCCGTTGAAATCTCTGAAGGAGCTTGTGCCTCAGAGATGATCTTTTCGTGCTCATCTGGGATCAGGGGATCGAGGAGGAAGCTGTCGCCTGGGTGGGGCTTGGTGATGGTGAGAGCATCCTTGGGAAATTCGGAATTCGGAATTCGGAATTCGGAATTGGGGCAGAGAGGGGAATATTGGTTTGGGGGTTCTCGGTATCCATTCTCTCGTGCCCAGGGTCGTACTTCGGGGGGAAAGACCGTGAAGGGTTGTTCAATGACGAATGTATCCGGACATTCATCACCTGCAAGAAGTCCATTCCTGCGATCCAAGCGGATCATGCGATGCATGTTGTCTGGTTCCTGCGGCTCGGTTCCAACGACAAAGTATTCTTCGATGGTATGGGGGCATGCAGGAGTCGGGATTTTCCCCGAGAGACTACAGATCGTCCGCTTGGTGATTTCAGAGGGTTTCGGAAATGGCTTGGGATCGATGTATTGCAATGCTGCGGCCATGACGTCGTGGAAGATGGGTCCCGCGCCGGTGACGCCCGAGGTTCCCTTCATCGGAGAATTATCAGCGTTTCCGACCCACACACCGACGATGCGATCTGGTGTATAGCCGAGTACCCAGTTATCACGAGCGTTACGCGTGGTTCCTGTTTTTGCCGCAACCTGATGGGGTGGCACGGAAAGCGGAGTGTCTTCGCCGAATTCAGGGAGACGCGCGGAAGGATCGCTCAAGATATCGCTGATGATCCAGGCAATACGGGGATCGAGAATTTCTTCGCTTTCCTGAACGGGTTCATCGAGCAGTGCCCGAGCATGCAGTGTCTTTCCTCCGCGAGCAAAAATTCCATAGGACTCGGCAAGTTCCAGTAGTCGCACTTCGCCGCTGCCCAGTGTGAGTGCTAGGCCGTAGAATTCCGGTTCTTTTGTCAGTGTCGTTATTCCCGCAGCGCGGAGAAATTCTAGTAATGGTTGGACGCCCAGTTTTTCCAGGACTTTTACCGCAGCGATGTTGTAGGAATTTGCGAGTGCTTCACGATAACGGACAAGACCATGGAGATCGTAGTCGTAGTTTCGGGGGGTATAAGGATTGCCTTCCTCGGTGAGGAGCTGCACTTCGGTATCGGCAATGGTCGTTGCGGCTGTTTCTCCATGGCTCAGAGCTAGTGCATACGTAAATGGTTTCAATGATGATCCCGGTTGGCGAGCCGAGACAGCGACATTCACTGCTCCATCGTGCAGCGTGTCGAAGTAATTGCTCGATCCGACCATGGTAAGAATGTCTCCGTTATGTGCATCGAGAACAACAACCGCCGCAGAGGTGGCATTCTTGTCTTTCAGTTCTTCGAGCTTGCGCTCAACAATACCTTCGATTGCATGCTGAAGGTTGATGTCCAATGTTGTCTGTATCTGCGCTCCAGGCGCAGCGCGATCGGCGTATTGCTGTAATATCCAAAATGAGAAGTGCGGAGCCTCGATCTCTGTGCGGTCGGGAGTCAGACGTACAGGCTCCTCAGTGGCTTGCGCCGCATCATCCCCGGTGATGTTTCCTGTACTTTCCATAGCATCAAGGACGATTTTTCTACGTACCAAAGCACCTTCCATATTTTCAAAAGGATCCAGGGCAACAGGAGATTGGATCACGCCGATGAGCAATGTGATTTCCCCAAGGGAGAGTTCGCTTGGTTCTTTGCCGAAGTAGGTGTGTGAAGCGCTCCGGAGGCCGTAAGCCTGGTGCCCGAAGTAGACGGAGGAAAGGTATTGTTCCAGTATCTCATCCTTCAATAGAACCACATCGAGTTTCAGAGCGAGCAGCATTTCCCGAAGTTTGTAGAGCACTGTGCGCTTCGTTGGATTTAGTCGGATGCGCACGAGTTGTTGTGTGAGTGTTGATCCTCCGGAGATGATTCTGCCTTCCTGCATATTTTGTACCATTGCGCGGGCAATTCCCCGGACAGAGATGCCGTGATGCGATCGGAATGTACGATCTTCGACAGCAATCAATGCGTCGATAACTTCGGGAGGGATTTCCTCGAGCGTCAGAGGTTTTTGTGAGCCGTAATCAGACTGTCTCGCTTCGTAGAGCAGAGTGCCGTTGCGATCGAGGACGGAGACGGGTGATTGTGGCAGAGGTGAAGAGATAGATGATGGTAGCGGCCAAAGAACAACAGCTAGGCAAATGACAAAGATGCCAGAGCTGAGAAGCCAAAGAGAGAATCGAGTGCGAGACATTGTTACGACTTCGGAAACATTTGTAGCGGAAGATCGCGATCTTCCGCTACAAATGTTGATGCATTTATCCTTCATTGTCGCGGATTTCTACAACCGCACTCTCCGTATTCCCAAACACCTCCGGGAAATACATCTCGTAGGCGCGAGCCGGACGCCAGAGGAAGGTGCCCGGAAGCGTTGCCCGGACGAGGTACTCGTAGTGATAGACGCCTGCAGGGAGATTGTCCGCAAACAGGAAGACCTGATCGTCGCGGTATTCCTTGTGGGTAAAGACCCAAGAATTGTCCCACCACCATCCGTAGGGTGATCGTTCCTCTTCATTCACTTCCTCTTCGAGATATTGTTGCGAAGTTTTGAGGGCGAAGTCTATACCTTCAAATCCTGCCGGATGCGGACTTTCTATGGCGACAAAGTGACGTGATTCAGGAACCGTAATCGTGAGCTTCACCTGGTAGGTGCCGCCGACCGTGGGGTGTAGAGGCGATCCCGAAACCGGAGTGATCTCACGAACGACACTGATGCCTTCTTCAGCCGAAGCGATCTCACGAGTTTTCCAGAAGTAGGAAAGCAAGAGGTCGTAATAGAGCCTTCCTGTTCCTTCTTTGCTTATTTCCACAGTATTGAATTGACCGGGCTCCAGAGATGCTGCCGGAATGGAGAGCTGTTTTTTACTAAGGATAGTAGAAGCATCGAAGATGGCCTTGCCAATTTCCGTGCCGTCTACAGTGAGTGCTGCCGTGAAGTCTCCTTCGAGTTCTCGGGTGTATTTCAGATATTCCACAAGCGAGAAGATGCTGGCGGTCGTCGACTGTGTCGTGTCCCAGTGGCCGTTTTGCCGCATGGAAAGCATGGACCGTACTATTTTAGGCGTGAGGGCATTCTCCGGATCAATGCGCATCAAGGCTTGCAGCACGATCGCGGTCGTGCGGCTATCCGTGTTCATGTAGATGCGATACCACCAGCTATTTTTCTCTTCAAATTGTACGCCACGTGGACTCACTTTGGCTTCCGCAAGTATTTCTTGGACCAGCGAAAGCGCGCGGCGATGATCGCCGGACTTCTCAAGACTCATCGCAAGGTAGGACGCGGCAAAGAGTCCGAGCTCTTCGCGCTTGCCGTAGAGATTGCTCAGCAGACTTGCATCCGGAGAACCAGTTTCCCCGAGAACATAGAGAATGTACGCGCGCTCAGAGAGCTCCACAGACCTCGTCCCTTTCCCTTTTTCTCGTAGTGCCCCTTCCAGATACGTCCGCGTGCGTGCGAGCAGATCACTGTCCACCGGGTAGCCCGCGAGCCGTGTGAGGTGGAGCGCATGGAGAATGTAGGCGGAGAGGTAGGGATAGCTTTCGCTACTTCCCGTCCAGTACCCAAATCCGCCGTCGTTTCTTTGGAATGTGAGGAGTCGTTCAATGCCTGCTGTGATTTTCTCTTTCAGTTCTTCATCGGTCACGACTTTGAACGCATCGAAGCCCTGGAGCTCCGCAACGGCGATATTTGGCAGGAAACTTGAGACGGTTTGTTCAGCGCACCCGTAAGGGAATTGTACAAGGTAGTCCAAGCTCTTCGGTAAGTAGCTCGCAAGAGTGGGAGAGAGTGTTGCTGTTGCCTCGATGCCTGTCACTTCGCTGCGTACGGGAACAAAGATCTGCTCGGTCACGGACTGCTCGGTGAATCCCGATGTTGCGACGGATTGCGGAATGCCAAAAGGGTGAAGGGGGATTGTTTCATGGATTTCATCCCGCCCAGTTTCCCCCTCCGCCATAAAGACGAATTCCGCATCTTTGGCGTAACCGAATGTCACGGGGAAGATCACTTTCTGCTGACCCTCTGCCGGGATCGTGACTTTCTGTGCTTCTCGTCCGCCATCAAAACCTTTGCCCGTGAGTGTCACGGTGAATTCCTGTGCCTCTTCTGTGCCGTTATGTACGATCGCTGCGAGTTCAGCGCGATCACCGTGGACCGCAAACCGTGGTCGCACGGGGCGAACAATCACGTGCTTCGTTTCGAGGATTTCTGTCGCTACTGATCCCACGAGTGACTGTGGAGTGTGGGCGATTGCTATAAGTTTCCAGGTTGTCAGGTTATCTGGGAGGGTGAATTCCACCGTTGCCCGGCCATTCTCATCCGTTATGATGTTCGGATTCCAATAGGCCGTGTCTTTGAATGTTCCACGTGCTTTCTCTTCGCCATCGCTACCTCCACCCCCTTTCGATCCGGGCTTGAAGCGTTCCAAAAGGTAGAGCAAGTTCACAGCCGTTCGCACGCCGAGACCGCGGTCGCTGTAGAAGGTGGAGAGCAAGTCCGGAAGCTCGTACCCCGTGAGTGCAAGAACGCTCATGTCTACTGCCGAGAGAGAAACTTCCGCTGGCACTGGTTTGCCTTGATGATCCTCGGTGGCGAGGATTACAGAGACGACTTCGCCGGGCACATAGCGTCTTTTATCAGGATTGATATTGACGGTGAGCCCCTTGGATTTATTCTCTACTTTCAGTTTTACGTACCCGATGCGGAATGCGGGTGCGCCCGTATCCAGTCCGTGCTCGTTGAAGGTTTCTCCGATGCGGGGTTTGACAACCACAACGGAGACGTAGGCATTCGGAATCAAATCTTCTGTGATCGGAATTTCGATGGCTTGCGCGGAACTTTCAACGGGGATCACGGTTCTTCTGATCAGGCCTTCGCGCTCGATCGAAACGAGAGCGGTGACCCCTTCTCCCTGATACGGAGACTGGATCAGAAGCTTTGCTGTTTCTCCAAGCTTGTATTCTGGCTTATCGGCGAGAACTGTCATCCGGTTAGAGTTACTGTGCGGCCAGTTCACGTAGGTCGATGACCATGCGTAAACCGAGGTATCGGCTTTTGCTTCACGTCCCGCGCCGTCGCGGAC
>VMGQ01000059.1:7624-14446 GCA_007376635.1 Candidatus Peregrinibacteria bacterium Greene1014_49 | reverse complement strand
CGAACTATGCATCGATCCGACGAAAAAATAGCAATATGCCACATGTTTGCCGGAGCATATTCACCCGCTTCTTCCGTTTGAACGTGACCGCGAGTTTCGCGGAGGCATGCAAATCGAACTGATATCTCCTTGCGATCCCACATCCGGCATTACGTTTGAACGCCCGATTACTATCGGAGATGCCACATTGAATGCACTCATGGATCCGACCCACGTACAAATGGTCATGAGTGAGCTATCGGTTGATCAGCGACTTGCCGTGAACGCGTTTGCGTTTGCGCGACGATATGCAAGCGTCATGCAACGTCTGGAAAACGCGATCAAAAGAGGTGGGAATATTCTCAAATGGCAAAGGTGCCAAGAGATATTGGAGGATGCCTTCCCACATATAATGGCGAAAGTGCGCACGACCGTGTATCAGAGCAAGAATGTTGTGTAGAGGCTCGAAGAAAGAATGAAAATCGGATGATTTTTTTGTGCGCACTACAGTAGGATGGACTATATGAGAGAAGACGTACTGGAAGCCAAAGAGGCACTCTTAGAAGTTGGCAGGAAACTTTGGAAACCACAACCTGGTGCCTGCTGGCTTCCCGAAACCACTGTTTTGGTTGATGGCGCAAGGCCGGAAAATGTCCGTTTAAGCATCAAACAAACGGGGGATGATATCCGCATTTTTGTATCAGGAATGGTACGCCTCGCTCCTATGAAAGCTGTTCGTCCAGCGTATGTATCCGTGGAGCAAGGGTCTCAAGTACTCATTCAGCTCCCTGATACACAAACCATCGTGACATTGCTCGATAATGCCCTCGACGAAACCGTAGCTGAGCATCAGCAATGGCGACTCATCTATCGCGAGATTAGAGACGAGATTGAGGCCTACGTCTTCTTGAAGAGAACACAACTCAGGAAAACTGAAGCACGCCTCTAGCACGAAGACTGGGCGAAACCCTATACTCTGACAAATGATTGACTTAGATGATCTCCGTGCACGACCCGACGTCTACCAGGATGCTGCAAAGAAAAAAAACATCGCCGTGTCTATTGTCGATTTTCTGAAGCTTGATCAGAAGCGGCGAGAACTGCAAAAAGAAGTTGATGGGATGCGAAGCACACAAAACACTACAAGTAAGAAGATGCCTTCCCTCAAGGGCGATGAAAAGAATGCAGTACTCGCGGAGATGAAAACACTCAGTGCAAAAGTAAAAGAAGGGGAGGAGCGACTGAAAGCGCTGGAAACCGAGTGGCGCAGCATGCAGTACATGCTTCCAGCCATTCCTCTGGATACGGTACCCGTAGGAAAGAGTGATAAAGAGAATGTTGAAAGTAAGCGTGTGGGCGCAGAGAAGAAATTTTCCTTCACACCCAAAGACCACGTCACGCTGGGCGAAGCCTTAGACATCATCGATATTCCACGCGGCGCAAAAGTCTCCGGTGCGCGCAGTTATTTCTTAAAAGGTGATGGTGCACAGCTTCATCAAGCGGTTCTCCGGTACACGATGGACTCTCTTGTAGCAAAAGGCTGGACGCTCTTTGCGCCACCGCTGATGGCCAATGAAGAGTGTTTTATCGGAACCGGATTTTTCCCAGGCGCAGACCAGGCGAATATCTACGCCGTTGGCGGACAGGAGAAACCAGGAGCACCAATCGAAGCAGATAACCTGCATTTAATCGGAACATCAGAAGTCACGGTCTGCAGCTACCACAGCGGAGAGCTCCTGACAGAAGCGGATCTGCCCAAGCGCTACGCCGGCTACAGCGCGTGTTTCCGCAGGGAGGCAGGGACGTATGGCAAGGACACAAAAGGGCTCTACCGGGTCCATCAATTTGAGAAAGTGGAGCAGGTTGTGCTTTGCGAAGCCAATACCGAAATGGCTCTCGCGATGTTTGAAGAGATCCGCAAAAACGCGGAAGATATTCTGCAGGCACTGGAGCTTCCATACCGAATCGTTGATGTCTGTACCGGCGATATGGGGAAGGGGAAAGTCTTCATGCAGGACATCGAAACCTGGATGCCGAGCCGCAACGGTTACGGCGAGACACACAGCTGCAGTTATCTTGGAGATTTCCAGGCACGTCGGTTGAATATCAAATACACGACAAAGGATGGTGAAAAGAAGTTTGTCCACACGCTGAACAATACGTGTATCGCGTCCCCGCGCATTTTGATTCCGATTTTGGAGATCTATCAGAATAAGGATGGGTCGGTGACGGTGCCAGAGGTGTTGAGGGGGTATATGGGGGGGCAAAAAACAATAAAAAAGACCGCATAGAGACGGCACGCTGTGCCGTCTCGCGACAACAAACAACAACGCCAAGGCCGACCATCTTTGCATGTGTTTTCCTATGCGATCCGCATGAAGGAGACGCAACAGCGTTGCGTCTCTACCCGGTGCCACATTACGAACAATCGAACCTATATCTTGGCTTCCCCAAGCCATCCCCAAATATTCCCAAACATCCCTATTCATGCTATAATAATATGTTAACTCCTCTACACATGCTTCTCCTGATTGCTGGCGCCACCGATATGACCAGGGAACTCCTCGCGGCGAATTTTCTTGAGGAACACCCCGACTGGAAACATCTCGCACTTGAGGATATTTATCCTGATGATGGCGAGTCGGAAGCGATCGATGAATTCCAGATGTCGTTTAATACCATCATCGCCTGTGAATGTGTGCGCGATGCGCGCAAGGCAGGGGAATGCCCTGTGCTCATCACGTGCCCAAGCCCTTCGATGCTTGAAACGGTTCAGGAAGAATTCCCGAGCGAACTCGTCTGCGTGCGCATTGGTTCAGATAAGGAGTGGGACGGACAGAGTTTCCACCATGAAGTGAATACAAAGAAATGTTCATTGAAACAGATTGGAGGATTTTTGAGGAAATTGGCACACGCATAACGGTTACGAGTTGCGGGTTACGGGTTTTTCACGCAACCCGCAACTCGTAACCAAACACCGTCCCATTCCGTATAATCAACACCATGGCAAATCCCAAACTTTTGATCGCCGACGACTCCGACGCCAAGCAGATGATGCTTGAGGGCTTCATTCGCCATAATCATTGGCATGTGGAATTGTTTCAGACAATGTCGACTGAGGAAGCGAAGAAAATGATTGATGAACATCCTGATATCGCCTTTGCCTTCGTCGATTATGAAATGCCGACGGAGAATGGCCCTGCCGTTATTCGATATTTGAAAGCGAAGAATCCTACAGCGCGCATTGCACTGGTTTCTGCAACGGACAGTGAACAATATGTGACAGATGCAATGGAAGCGGGAGCGGAGAAGTGTATTTGCACTTCGTATCAACAGGGTGTGGTATTTCAGGCGATGGGGGAGTTGATTGAAGAGTGGAAAAATGCGTAAACAGATACAATGACCCCATGCACATCCTCTTCACTCGCTTCCCTTTAGAGAGCCGCTTCGGTGGTGCTGAGGTACAGACACTGGCACTGATGAAGGGACTCCGTGAACGCGGACATACGGTCGCATTCTTGGGGAGTTGTAAGGTGCTTTTGGAAGAGACAGGAAAATTGAGAATTGATCCTTCGGCAAGCTCAGAAGGAGAATTGAGAATTGGAATGCCGCCAGTAACGAAGTGGCGGGCTATAAGTTTTGTTTGGGGACAGTTCGCAATGAGGAAAAAATTGTATTCTCAATGCTCCATTCTCCATTCTCAATTACATTTTGATGTCGTCTTTATGCTCAGCCTTTCCGAAAAACTCCTCCTGACTCCGTATCTGTACAAACAAGGAATCAAGGTAGTTTGGATCGAGCACGACCGCGTCGGACGCTGGCTGACTTGGAATCCTTGGCTTCCGAAACTGAGGAAATTGAGCAAGCTCGCAACAACCATTGTCGTTTCTGATTTGAGTAAGAAGATCTATGAAAAGCTCGGATTTCAGAATGTCGTAGCGATTCCGAATGGGATTGATATCCCCCGACTTACTTCGGGTAAATCGCAAATCATAAATCGTAAATCGCCAATCTTTCGTATCGGTTGCCTCTACCGTCTCTCTCATGACAAAGGCGTCGACCTATTGATCGATGCCGTCAAAGATTTGCCAGACGTTTCCCTGACGATTGTTGGAACCGGCTCGGAGGAACTTGCGCTGCGCAGAGCCTGCCTTGCATTACCGGGATGCCACATCCATGCAAAGGAAGAACACCTCGCGGATTTTTACCGGAGTCTTGATCTCTTCGTCCTTCCTTCCCGCGCACACGACCCCTTCGGCCTCGTCGTCGGCGAAGCAATGATGCTTGGGATTCCTGTCATCGTCACGGATGCCTGCGGTATCGCAGGATATCTCCAAAATGGGCGTGATGCCGTTATTGTTCCCGCGGGATCGCGCGAAGAACTCCGAAAGGCGATTATGGGTCTCAAAAATAATGCCGAGAAACGCCTACAAATGGGCGCAATGGGGAAATGCACTGCAGAAGAGAGATTCTCAATGGAAAAAATGGTGCAAAAATATGAGCAAGTTTTGAGCGAAAATAGCGACCAAAACCATTGATCTGCCCCGAACTATGGGGATAATCGATCACTATTTTCCCTCCCATATGACTGAGAGAATAAGCCATAGGGCATTGCTGCAGCTTGATGAAGTATATGGTGGGGATATTGCCAATGAATATCCAGCATTACGGATGTATATGGTAAATACAGGTCCTCATAACAGACCCGGTGTAGAGGGCGCAAAGTTAGATGCATTTCTGCTGCAACTGATGAATCTGGAAACAGCAGTGCGGCCTCTTCATAGCGCTGACTATCAAACTCCTTTGGAGGCTTTGAGAAAACTGGCAACAGAATATCCGGATCGGCAAGAAATACAGAAACTATGGGAAGCGACTCAATCGGAATTGGCGAACCATCTTACGCAAGGCGAAGACGCCGCCAGCGCATTTATGACGGAACAATTGGCAAGAGCAAGAACATTGATGGGGTGGAAAAACATTGCCTAGCCACGACGAAGAAATTGCGCCATACACAATAGTCTAAAATTGAGAGAAAATACCCTCGCATGGTTATTGTATCGATGCTCCTGGCACTGGGAATCTTCGCTGTTCCCTCTGTGGACGCAGCAACTCCTTTCCGTATCATCCCGCGCTCCGAGTGGGGAGCGGATGCATCTTTTTTATATCTGAACGGCGAACCGAAGAGCGAAATAACCGACACGGCGAATGACAAGACCTCGGAACCCGATACGATTTCGCAGCGGCAGCAGGATTGCATAGAGAACCGCAAACTCTACCCGAAAGAATTTGTGCCTGCGCGTACGGTACGCAAAAAAGGGGACGAAACCTACCGCTGGGCGCTGGAGTACAGCAAGGAGGTGAAGCTGCTCGTTGTACACCACACGGCGATCGAAAACACAGGAGATGACCGCGACTCCGAGGAACGCATGCGCGCTCTGTATGAAATGCATGCTAACAGCAGGGGATGGGGAGATATCGGATACCACTACGTGGTAGCTGATGATGGCAGTATCTTTGAAGGGAAAGCCGGCGGAGATTACGTCGTGGGAGGGCACGTGTACTGCGGCAATGTCGGCACTCTTGGCATAGCGCTCATGGGAAACTTCGACGTGGAGAAACCAACGCAAGCGCAGATGCGTTCGCTGCAGTGGCTGCTGATCACGCTCGCCAAGCGCTACCATATCAACCCAGATGGGGTGACAGCCTTCCACGGAAAAGAAATGCCAACAATCGTCGGGCACAAGAATCTTCTCTCCACAGACTGTCCCGGCTACTACGTCGCAGAGACGCTGCATCAGATACGGATCAATGTCGCACGGAATGATTTCAGCACACCTATACGTTTTCCGGTTCTTGCAAAGAGTAAGAGTGCAGGCATCGTCGCACAGAGGCAGAAAGAACGGCTGGGTATTGCGAACAAGGAACCAGCCACGGGAATCATTGCCGTCGGATCGCTGAGCATCGAAGGTCGCCCCGGCGATACAGCAATCTTTCTTGTGGAGTACAGAAGCGGAAATACCGAAGTGAGCCGCCGCAAGCGCATCGCCGAAGTTTCACGAAGCAGCAATCGCATCGGCCTCAGCCAGGAGCTCGCCGGCCGCACTGTCGCCGTGCGTACAGATCTCCTGCTTCCAGAAAATCTCCCGCCACGATCGGTGCAATCTATCCGACTGCAAGTGCAATACCCGATGGAGCCTGGGACGTACACGCTCACGATCGGGGAAGTGGAATACACACTGGAGGTGACCGGACGAAGAGCAAGAAACACGGAAGAATTTATCGACAAAACACTGCCCGCCACTCCGAAAACCTCATCTCACTTAGGGGACGCCAGCAAAATCGCAAATCATAAATCGCAAATCGCAAATCGTGCTATTCGTATCCGCCTTTCCACTCGCGAAACCAGTGCAAGCAACTGTGAAGATATCGATTTGAAAAAGTTAAAAACCCAGTACCGCGGCATTCTCGAGTGCACAGTGATCGATGGTAAAGCAGCAATCATCAATACTGTTGCACTGGAAGATTATCTTGCGGGCCTTGCGGAAGAACCCGATACGGAACCCAATGAAAAGCAGCGAGCCTTCGCCATCGCTGCGCGCACCTATGCCACGTACTACCTGGATCCCGCACAGAGAAAATTCCCCGGCATGCCCTATGACGGAGACGATTCGCCTGCGCGGTTTCAGTCCTACAAAGGCATCACCTTTGAGCTGAAAAACCCGCAATGGGTGAAAGCTGTCCGCTCCACCGCCGATCATGTGCTGAAGCTCAATGACATTCTCATCAAGCCGCCCTACTTCTCCTCGGATGACGGGCGAACGCGCAGTCCTGCAGAGGCTGGAT
>VMGQ01000059.1:5979-7593 GCA_007376635.1 Candidatus Peregrinibacteria bacterium Greene1014_49 | reverse complement strand
CAAACGCGGAAATCTTTGGAAGCAAACCTGATCCCTGGTGCAAAGGTATGCCAATGGCCGGACATGGTGTGGGCATGAGCGGATGTGGAGCGAAGGGGCAGGCGGGGGAGGGGAAGAAAGCGGAGGAAATATTGGAGTATTACTATCCGAGTACTCGGATATCCGTCATCGGTATAACCGAATAACAGTGCAAGCATCCTTCAGAGCGGGTTTCCATTAAGCCCAATGAAGCCGAGGTAGGATTACCGCAACAGACGTGGATTGCGTAGCCGGCGCGCAATGATTGCACGTGCCTCCTTGGTAACATCGCGAGCGGGATCAGCGCTTACCGCCGCAGTTTCAGCACTGTCCTGAAAAGTCTCGTTGTTGGATATCTCACCTTCTGAATCCATTGGGGAAGCCGATTTTGTTTCTTCTGCGTGCATACATTCACTGGACGCATCCGATCATACCAAATGAAGAGCTGACGAAGCACGTCTATTTTTACTTCCTACATCATCGTAATGATTCTCCTGTGGGAAAGGGATTACCTACAAGTTTCCAATTGGGATCATCTTGTATGCTCAATACAGAAAATGTTTGTCTCCTATGTGCTTGCATCAATGGGGTGACTGCATGCTCTTGAGTATCTGGCTTGGATTGGGCTTCCTTTTTGGGAGGATGCACTAAGTCCCAAACATCTTCTCCAATCATCTTGACCATACCAGCATATAAAACCCCGAAAGAGGAAAATACAAGTGCTTCTATCCATGATTCAGAAATTTCCCGAGAAAACATGTATCCTACGGCTTCTTTGTCGGAGGAGACAACGGGCGTAATGGTGGAAAGGGAAGGTGACCTTGCCCTGACGGCGACATGGGTGGCAAGGCAGGAATATTTGGAGATCCTCCAACAACCGGAATGGGATGTGGAGCTGGAGGACGATACGGAGTCTGGGAAAATATGGTCGTCATACGACGACGCAACGTCTCTCGAAGAGTAATTGCCGTCATGCTACAACTCAATCCTGCAAACATTCTTTCTACAAGAGGAAGCCCTCCATATTCGTATGCTTGGATACCAATGGCTTTGGCTTCAGGACAAAACTTTGGGGGTCCGAAATTCCCGAGAGTCATACATATGGCAACACCTGACGGATATTGGTAACGGGAATCTTTCGTTGCCTCTGTGATTTCTAGCCAAGGATTGGGATCATTGACTGGCATAGAGCATTAGGAAAGTGCAGCAAGCAGCGCCTCCACTCTCGGCGTCTGCTCCCAAGCCACGCCAAGATCTTCTCTGCCCATGTGACCGTACGAAGCGAGCTTCTTGTACTGCGGACGGAGAAGTTCGAGATCACGGATGATAACGGCCGGACGGAGATCGAAAACTTTGGTGATCGCGGCTTCGATACTGCGGTCGGTCAATGATTTACCGCCTTGAGCTTGCTTCAGCGTACCGAATGTATCGACGCGGATGGAAACGGGAGCGGCAATGCCAATGGCATAAGCAACCTGCACTTCACATTTTGCAGCAAGTCCTGCTTTTACGATGTGCTTTGCCACCCAGCGCGCAGCGTAGGCGGCACTGCGATCGACTTTGCTTGGATCTTTGCCAGAGAAGGCTCCGCCGCCG
>VMGQ01000059.1:0-5926 GCA_007376635.1 Candidatus Peregrinibacteria bacterium Greene1014_49 | reverse complement strand
CCGTGGCGTCCGTAGCCGCCGTAGGTATCCACGATGATTTTTCTGCCCGTAAGTCCGCAGTCACCAGGGGGGCCACCGATCACAAAACGTCCGGTCGGGTTGATGTGAAAGACAGTTTTTGCATCGATGTAGTCCTTGCAGATCGGTGTAATAATGTGACTTTTAACATCAGCGCAAATCTGCTCGTAGGAAACTCCTTCGGCGTGCTGTGTAGAAACAACGACACAACTCACGCGCATCGGGCGGCCATCATCGCTATATTCCACGGTCACCTGACTTTTGCCATCCGGACGCAGGAAGCCGACTTCCTTGTTCTTGCGCGCTTCGGAAAGACGCTTTGTGAGTTTGTGAGCGAGTGCAATCGGCAGCGGCATGAGCTCCGGCGTTTCATCACAGGCGAATCCGAACATGAGCCCTTGATCTCCAGCGCCCTGTTCTTTATTGCAGTTCGTTTCAGAATCGACCCCGAGGGCAATATCTGCGCTTTGTGCCCCCACGCAGACAATGACAGCGCAGGCCTTGTGATCGAATCCATAGATGGCATCGTCATAGCCAATTTCACGGACAGTTTCGCGGGCAACTCCTGCGATATCGATGTATCCCGATGTACGCATTTCTCCGGCAACAACAACAAGGCCGGTGGTTGCAAGGCACTCGCAGGCGACGTGTGCGTGAGGGTCTTGACGCAACGCGTCATCGAGAATGGCATCGGAAATCTGATCGCAGAGTTTATCGGGGTGGCCTTCCGTTACTGACTCGGATGTGAAGAGGTGGGACATGGTTGGTGGGGAGAAAAGGGAGGAAGGGCAGGAGTGTGCGATGGTACAAAAATCGCTTCCTTGGAGGGGAAGCGCAGCTGCGAACTATCTTCCCCATATGGGGCTGGAGGTCCCACCGTGCCGAATCATCGGAGGTTGGGGGATGCATGTAGCGGGCCAGTTCCCTGTGCATCGCTCTGGATAGACAACGGTGATGTGAGGGGATCCTAAGCCAGTGGCGAAGGTGAAGCAAGACTGATCGTTCTATTTTCAATAGGGATTCCTCTTGCATCAAGTATCTGGCGATAATGCATTCTCCCCATGGGAATCACGCGACCTATGCTCTGCAAATGCTCTCTCTCCTCCACGTAATGTTTTACATGTTCATGATGAACAGGATCTGTAAGAACAATCGTGCCCGAGTGATCCGTCGGCACTGCTTGCAGAATCGCCTCAGGACATTTCATCTGCAATCGCGTGTGCACGTACTGGAGATATTCCCCTCTTTCAAATGCAGCGACATCTGTGCGGCTGTCGATGATATCGCTAGCATGCTCTGCACATTCTCCCTGTGTAGTAATGATAACTTTATGGCCACCATCCGGCCCTAGAGAAAGGGTACCCAAAGTCACAATACTTTTGCGACAGGCGTCTCGAACTTGTTGTTCTATCTGGGACAGATACTCTCCAAATACATAGCGTCTCGAGCCCAGCTCAGGGATCTTCTGTGATTCCGGCTGGTGCCGAAACCAATGGTGATATCCCTCTTCAAATCTCGTGCCTGAAGCAACGTGTATGCTCATGAATATCTCATCCTACTCGGATCGTATTGCACTTCAAGAGAAGTATATTTTTGGCTTCATAAAGCCATAATACTTAAATAGATACCAGAACACGATCCCTTGTTCTGGCTATAGTCCGCCGTGCAATTGCGCGCTCTTTAGGGTACGTTTCCCCTCCTCACATGAGCGCCCTTCGCCTCACCATCGTCTCCATCATCCGCAACGAAGCGGATATCATCGAGACATTCGTGCGGCACCACGCGGGAGTCGTATCGCGCATGGTGTTCGTGCTGCACCGCTGCATCGATAATACTTACGAAATTCTGGAGAGGCTGCAGGCGGAAGGATTCCCTGTGGAAATCCATGAAGAGACATGTCCTGGATACCCCAAGCCCGAAGTCCTCGGCGAAAGAATCGCGGCACTCGTTTCGGAAAACGCAGCCGAATGGATCATACCGCTCCATGCGGATGAATTTCTGACCATGGAAGATGGGCACAAGATCGGAGATGTGCTTGGAACCTTCACTATGGATCGCGTGTACACACTCACGCGCAAAACGTACGTGCCGACACCCGAGGATGATGCAACGGAAAGCAATCCCGTGAAACGCATCGTGCAGCGGCGCACCCCAGAGAATTCTCCGGTGCGTGGCATCCTCATTCCCACGATCTTGCTCAAGACTATTCCGTGGAAATTGTCTTCTGACCGACAGAGTATCGTGCGCTCCGCGACGGGAGACGCGCTGCCCGTACTTTCATCCGCGGCAATCGGCATTGCGCATTTCCCTGTGCGCACTTCGGAGCAATTTACGGGAAAAATTCTCGGTGGATGGGTTGCACTCGCGGCAAATCCCGGCGCTGACCCGCGGCGCAGCGCGCAATGGCACGGATTGGTCGAGCGCTGCATATCCGGTCGCCCACTTTCCCTTGGGGAACTTCGCAATATCGCACTGCGATACGGCATGCCGGAGGGAACGCTCGCGATCCCAGGACTGCTCTACGACGCTCTCCCCACGGCTACGCATCGTCCGCAATTCCTCGTACGCTCCGCGCATCCTTTGGCTGTACTCATGGATAGCGCAATCGCATCCGCACGTAGCGGCACCGGTCGCGCACGGAGCACGGCAATGGAGAGCAATCCCCTGATGGCATTCTTGGGATCACTCACGGAGGCTATCCATCGCCTCCGGAAGGCTCTTGAAGAAATAAAAACGGAAGGGGAAGTTGTACGGAAAACGCAGGAAGCAACTGGTGCCACGGCATGCACCCTTCTCCTGCTCTCTGCAGCCTCTTCCTGCAATGAACCATTGACGGGATCCGCCCTCACACGCAGACAGAAATTGGGCTCTCTCCTCGCAGGACTTCCTCCGGAGTGGCAGTGGATCCGCGCGATGCTGCAGGAGAATAAATTGCCATTCTCACTCGAAAGCGCGATCCAGGAACTCGTAAAGCTGCTCCAGGCACAGGATTACGCTGCACTACGCCAGCAGTGCCGGAAGGAATCCGCGAGCGATGACATCGTCCTTACGTTCAGCCAGCGCCTCACCCCGGAACTCCGTTCTTCGCTGCCGGCAACGCTGGGCACGTTCCTTGCGCAAGCAACGCATGCGCTCCTGATGGAGGAAGCGGACATACCGCTCGGCATGGTCGATCCGCGCGTACAGGTGATCCACCTGGAAACCGGAAGAGGGGAGCTCGCGTGTGAAACACTCAGGAGAATGGTGAATGCGGGCATCGAATATGGAGCGAACCCCGACATGCTGAGGCGGGACATCCTGAACCGGACAACGATGCAGGAATCTTCTTCGATGCTGCGATCCATTCTTGCTATTCGCGTGAGCGTGCTTTTGCAGGCGCTGCGCATGCCGCTTGGAGAGGGGGAAACTATAGCGATCCATGCGACCCTTCGCAGTGATCTGAAGCCAAGCAACATTCCCATCATTTACGCTACGATCGACGAAGACGACTCGACTACGATGCCCGCAGACGCGGAGGAAATTCTCCGGAGATATGTTCGCGTCCCGACACGAAACGGCATGGAGCGAGACGCTGCAATGTCTGCGGGACTCCGTGGTATCGCCCGCGTCCATGCACTCCTCAAAACAGTGGAGACTGGACTGGGCGCCGTCATCGCACCGCGGTCACTACTGCACGAGTACATTGGCAGCGGCATGCGCGAGGCACTTCTTGAGGATTTTGAGCAGATCCGCATTCTCGATCTCCATGGGAACCCCGGAGAGGCAAGCGACGACGAAGCCATTGACGGAGCTGATCGCAGTGGCATGTGCATAGTGTTTTTAGTGCGCGCGACGCACATCGCCCAGAAGACGCTCTTCATGGAATGGAAGGGGCTGAAACTTCAGAAATATCACGCACTGCTTTCCCGCGGGATTCTTGATCTTCCATGGAAGGTGATTGCACCGGAGAAACCGGGATATGTTTTTTTAGGAATGTGAGGAATTGCTGCCATCTCGTGCCATCTCTCCTATACTGTGATGCATGGCACTCCAAGAAACTCCATCGGGATTGAAAGCTAACCGCTCCTTCAGCCTCGTGATTTTTGGAGCTTCCGGACATCTGGCGAGAATCAAAATCTATCCTGCACTCTATGTGCTTGCGCTCAAAAAGAGGCTGCCGAAGGACTATGCGATCTTCGGATTCGCCCGCTCTGCTATGGACGACAAAAGCTTCCGTGCACTCGTGGAGAGTTCCATACGGGAATCGATGTTGGAGGTAACGGAATGGGCGCTGAAAGACCTGCTAGAGCATGTGCATTACCAGCAAGGTCAGTATGACGCGGTGAAAGATTTTAAAGCGCTCGCCAAGCGCATGGAAACAATGGAGAAAACATGGAAGTCACCCGTCCGCCTCGCGTACTTCTCGATCCCGCCTACCGTCTTTCATGATGTTCTCGACAACATCTGCAAAGGGGGAATTCATCATCGCAAAAATCAAGATGACTTCCGCTGCATCATCGAAAAGCCGGTTGGATCAAATCTCGAAAGTTTTGAGAAAGTAAAGGCGGCGCTCACCACGTGCTTTGGGGAGAAAGAGATCTATCTGCTCGATCATTACCTTGGCAAAGAAGCCGTCCGCAATATCTACTATTTGCGCTACGCCAACCCGATTCTCGAGCGCATTTTGAAGCACACGCTCATCCATCATGTAGAAGTGACCGCGATGGAATCGGGAGGACTGGAGGGCAGAGCAGGATACTTTGATGCTGTCGGAACTCTGCGGGACATGGTGCAGTCCCATCTTCTCCAGATCTGTGCGCTCCTCACCATGCGTTTGCAGGAAGATACCAGCGTACAGGCAGCACGTATGCATGCATTGGATCAACTCTATCTCCCGCATGCTGTTTCACTCGATGACATCGTCGTTCAGGGACAATATGCTGCGGGAACGATCGATGGAGAACGCTTCCCTGGATACCGCGATGAGGAAGAAGTTTCGAAATCCTCGAGAACATCCACCTATACCGCTCTGCGATTGATGTCGCGATCTTCCCGCTGGGAAGGTGTTCCATTCCTTCTGCGCACAGGAAAACGTTTGAGCCGGAAAGAAACGCGCATATCGATTGCCTTTCAGGAACCACAGAAAATCGGCAAGGGCGCTACTCCAAATAGATTGGATATTATCCTACAGGGAGAAGCGGGTATGCGGCTCCATCTACAGACGAAACTTGGGGGAACCGAACCGGAGTTCCGACCTCTCATTATGACCGACCCGCTCGTATGCATGGGCGACTGCCTTCCGGAACACGGGCTGCTCCTTCTGGAAGCCATCATCGGCAAGCAGCAGTGGTTTCTCTCTTTCGATGAAGTCCGCACAGCCTGGCGCATCATCGATCCGCTGCAACAGCACCTGGATAAGAAAGCGACGAAATTGCCTCTCTATAAGGCGGGGTCAAATGGACCCGAGGAAGCGGATGGGTGGATGGAGAAACAGGGGGTGAAGTGGTTTTGACGATTTATGATTTGCAATTTATGATTTACGATTTGCAGCCGCAGTCAAAAAATTGAAAATCGTAAATCGTTATTAACGTAATGCTCCAAGCAGCTCCTCCGCCATTTTCGCAGTCGCCATTTTCGCAGCCTCCTGCCAATCTTTTTTGCCCGATGCGTAAATGATGCTGCGTGAAGCATTGACGATGGCTCCCGTGCCGTCCGGAATGAATCCGTATTTCACATCTTCCGCAGTTCCTCCTTGGGCGCCGTACCCGGGAATGAGGAAAGGGATATGGGGCATGAGCGTGCGGAGGTATTTCATCTCTTCCGGATACGTCGCACCGACGACGGCTCCCACACACGAAAGATTGGTCTTCCCAAGATGCTGAGCCCCCCAGCCTTCCACGAGCTGAGCGAGGTGTTCGTGGACGACCTC
>VMGQ01000058.1 GCA_007376635.1 Candidatus Peregrinibacteria bacterium Greene1014_49 | reverse complement strand
AAGGCATATGATCTCTATGATGCAATGGATCTGGGGCAGGGGCATCTTCGCGATCGCCTTCAGGAAGAACGCCGCCAGGAATTTCGCCGAGGAGTCCAGGATCGCCGCACATACCGGCAGCTCAAGCCCGTGCAGAATGTGAACACAGAACGCCGTCCGTATCTCAATGATCTCAAACAGGCTCGGCTCGAATGCCAGCTCAAGCCCCACGGGCGCCAGCGTTCGATTTGCATGGACGAGGTCGGCAACTGGGCCAGAAAGGTCATGCAAAGTAATGCGCCCTCTACGCGGTATCCGGCTCAATGAAAGAGATCCGTTACCGATTACCGCTCATCAGTAGCGATTGTAGTTGATGTTTCATGCAGCCTCTGTCAGATTATCCGCACATTTTTTCTATGCAGCGCACTCTTATCCTCTTAAAGCCCGATACTGTAGACAAACGTATCTGCGGTACGGTTATCGACCGGTTTGAACGTGCCGGACTGCGCATTTGCGGCTGCAAGATGATCCAGCTGACGCCAGCCGTTCTCAAGGAGCACTACGCGCATATTGCCGCAAAGCCCTTCTATCCTGAAGTGGAGAAATTCATGGGGTCGCTTCCCGTTATCGCTTTGGTTCTCGAAGCCGAGGATGCCATCGCGAAAGTCCGTGACATGCTTGGTCTCACGGACAGTCGCAAGGCTGCACCAGGTACGATCCGTGCGGAACTCGGTGTGGATCAAATGATCAACGTTGCACACGCTTCTGATTCCCCTGAGGCTGCGGAGGCGGAGGTGAAGAGATTCTTTACGAAGGAGGAGTTGTTTGCGTATTAGATTTCCCCTCCATCCCCCGACCCCTTCCTCCACGGGAGGAAGGGGAGCTCTGTTTTACGTGTAAATGAGCATGGTGTTTCCTTGTGGCATGCATACAAAAAACATACATTCCCCTCCTCCCGTGGAGGAGGGGTTAGGGGTGGAGGTATTACTATTCCTTTGTTACATCCTCTCCATCCACCAGCCACTCAATCGCTGCATCCAGTTGGGGATCAATCTTATTCTGGATCTCTTCTCTGGTGCGTTCCACGGAGATATCCGGCACCACACCCTCGGAGCCCAGGTCTTTACCATTTGGTGTGAGCCACTTGGCAGTCGTGATGCGGATGGAGCTTCCTCCGGGGAGATCAAAGACTTCCTGCACGGTGCCTTTGCCGAAGCTCTTCTTGCCGACCACAGTCGCTCGTTTGTGATCCTGAAGGGCACCCGCGAGGATCTCCGAGGCCGAGGCGGAACCTTCATTGATGAGTATGACGATCGGGATATCAGGAGCAATAGGACGTCCGGTGGCATAGTGGTGGATCGGTTCGCCGGTTCTGCGCTGCACGCTTACCACTTTTCCTTCAGGAAGGAAGAAAGAGACGAGATCCACAGCACCCTCCAGATATCCTCCTCCGTTGAAGCGGACATCGAAGACGAGGCCTTTTAAATCCTTTTTCTGCAGTTCTTTCAGGGCTTGGCGTACTTCTTCAACGGAATCATCGCCGAACTGGTTTAAGGCGATATAGCCGACTGAACCTGTCGCTGTCTTTTTGATCTCGTATTCCACACTTGGGACATGGATCTCATTGCGAATGATGGTGACGGTCAGGAAATCTTGCTCGCCTGTGCGCTCAATCGTCAGCGTAACGGACGTCCCCTTGGGTCCACGGATACGCTCTACGACTTGTACCAGGCTTTTCCCCGTCACATCCTCATCATTCACTTTGACGATGATGTCTTCAGGCGAAAGCCCGGCTTCTGCTGCGGGAGACCCTTTGATGGGCGCAACGATGACGACTTGACCATCTCTCAGCGTGAGCTCTGCGCCGATGCCTTCTAGTTTTCCTCCCAGCGACTGATGAAATTGCTGGTTCTCCGTTGGTGTCATGAAGACGGTATAGGGGTCTTCGATGGCTGCAACGAGGCCGCCTACCGCACCGAAAAGCATTTCCTGGGTCTTCATCTTCTCCGGAGCGATGTAGTTTTTCTGCAGCAATCTCCACACTCCCCACATAAGAGCCGGGTTCACTTCTTTTTCCGGATCCTGTATCACCGTTCCACTCGCCGTCTGGCCTCCGTAGAGCACTTCGAGGTTCTCCTGGATCTCCTGGAGTTCACGCTCCTGCATCACCATACCCAATTGCCACCCAAGGACGAGCGTGAAGAGAGGAAGAAGGAAGCAGGTGAGAATGCGGACAGCGCTGGACATGGCGCAAGTGTATCGGCTTCTCCCTTGTTTTGGCAGACATTTTTTGGAGAGTGTCTTAGACTGAGAATCTCATGGCAGCAAGATCTATCAACAAGGACATGCGTGTCATCGACATTGTAACGCTTGTGCCCCAGGCAGCGGATGTGATGGCCATTTGGGGGCTGCACTGCAGTGGTTGCAGCGTCGGGGGAGTGGAGTCCCTCGAGGAAGGGTGCAAAGCGCACGGATATGGTGACGAGGAAATTACCCTGCTTCTTGAAGACATTGAAGAAGCCAGGCATACGGCACCAGCTCGTCCGGCAAATATTATTATTTCTGCAGATGCAGCCCACGCCATTAAAGAAATTGGCACGCAGGAAGGAAAGCTGCCAAGCGACTCTGCGGGGCTTGCAGTTATTGTCGACGGCGAAGGAGGATTCTGCATGGAATTCCGTGACCAACCGGAAGAGGGTGACAAGATATTCATCAATGCCGCAGAACCGGAAGTCCGTGCATTTGCTTCTATCCTTACCCTTGGTCGCATCGGTGGAGCCACGATTGATTTTCGGGAGGGCAGGTTCAAATTAGATCTTCCCGAAGATTCTTGCGCTTGTTCTCCCCATAATTGTTCCTGTAAGGAAATTGATAATTAATTTTTGATCATTGAGAATCAAACTCCATGATTCGTTTGCCTGCTGCCATCGAGCGTCAGTTACAGCAGATGTTTCCGCGTGCCCGAGAGCGAGATCAATTCGTTGCAGAAGTGTTGAGCCGTGCCCTTGAACATCGTCCAAAGATTGACGAAGGATCGCCTCAGGCTGTTGGCGGTACGTTGCATCTCTTTACGGATGGCGGTTGCCGGGGTAACCCCGGTCAGGCGGCGATTGGATGTGTCCTTTTAGATCCCGTGAGCGGCACCGTTGTGCGAGAGCACTACGAGCGCATCGGTATCGGAACCAATAATATTGCGGAGTACCGAGCACTCATCGAAGGTCTTAAAATCGCGCGTCTCTATCATCCTAATGGTCTTGTGTGTCATCTGGATTCGGAACTTATCGTGAAGCAGCTTTCCGGAGAGTATCAGGTGCGCATGGTGACGTTGCAGCCGCTCTTTCAGGAGATCCGTGAACTCAGCAAAGAATTCCGGTCCATTTCTTTCAAGCATGTTCCCCGCGAAGATAATCATCACGCCGATCAGCTGGTGAACAAGGCGCTCGACGAACATCCCTCGCCACATTATGAAAAACCCTGATGCACCATCAATGATTGGTTATCCATTATCGGTCATATTTTTTTGCATGGGGTTCATTCCTCCTGTTTTTGCTGCCTCTCCATCGGAGCTGACATTGCGTCATGAACATCACATCTTCGCCCTACGTCCATCACAATTTTCTTCCTGGCATGTCGCACACGAGGAATGGCGATATGAGGGAAAGCCATTCCGCGCTCCTCAGGTGATGCGTATCGATGGAGACACCATTCCTGATCTTCCCTATGGCGTTACACGAACGACGGTGCAGCAATGGGATAGCGCTGCCATTGCAGCGACCCTACAACAGAGCATTGCATCACTACTTGATCGCCCTGCAGGGGTGGTAAGTATCAGCCGTAATGCCGAAGGAGCCATCATATTTGATGGCATTGGACTTCCCGGTAGACACGTGGATATTCCCGCTGCCGCCGCGCTTATTGTGGCAGCCATGATGCAAAGTGTGGCAGATGTCACTTTGCCCGTTATTGAAGAACAGCCATTGATTACCGTGCGCGATCCAAAGCTGAAGGAATTGGGAATTACGGAAGTGGTGAGCGTTGGTGAATCGGATTTCAGTGGTTCTCCTCTGGCGCGCCGGCACAATATTGCGGTGGGATTGGCAAAATTTAATAGTCACCTCATTCCGAAAGATTCATTATTCTCCTTCAACGAAGTTTTGGGTCCCGTTAATGCAGCGACCGGCTATAAAAAAGAGCTTGTCATTCTTGGTGAGCGCACACTTCCGGACTTTGGCGGAGGGCTTTGCCAAGTGAGCACCACAGCGTATCGCGGCGCGTGGGAATATGGGCTTCCGATCGCGGCTCGGCGCAACCACAGCTTTGCGGTGCGGTATTACGCGCCACAGGGAACCGATGCCACAGTCTATCCCCCAAATACCGATATACGTTTTACCAATGACACACCCGGAGCGCTCCTGCTCCAAACCCATGCTGAAAACGACAAGGCGTACTTCATCTATTACGGAACCAAGGATGATCGCCGCAGCGATGTGTACGGCTCGTACACCTGGGGTCGCAGTGATCCTCCGCCGGATCGCAGCGAGTACACGACGGAAATTCCCCCTGGCACCACACGGAAAGTTGGAGATCGCATTCCCGGTATCCATGCTGCCTGGTTTCGGGTCGTTCAATCTCCCCGTACATCGGATACATCCATCACAACAGTCGAACCCGTCTATTCCGTCTACGAAGCGAGACCCCTCTTCATGCAAATCGGAGTGGAAGCAGGATCATCGTTGCTTACCCGTTCGACTTCAAGCGAAGACGTAGTGTCATCTGTGGCATCGCAAGCCTTCCGATCAAGTAAGGGCAGGAGTTCAGCGAGACCGATTCGACGAAGGAATTAGCCGCACCCCTGCAGGGGTGCAGTTAGATCACCAATGCCATCGCCCGTTTGATTGTCGGCACCCGTTGTTTCTTTCCCGTGTGATCGCTCAAAATGCTTTCACAAAGTGATGAAAGTGTTTTCTGCGCTCCAGCAGATAGCACAGAGGAGTTCTCACATTCTCCTAGAATCCATTTTCCGATACAGTGCTTTTCTTCAGTGTTGAACATGGAAAAATGCGGCATATCGGTACTCGGCATATGTCCCAAGAGATGCAGAATACGGATAGTAGGGGGAAGGGAAGACGGCTCGGTGCTGCGCAGTGCCTCTGCAACACTTTCAAACAGTTCCGGTAGAGCTTCACCTTCCTCCAAAAGGATCAAGAGTAGTTCAATGAGCTCTGAGGCTGCGAGGAACTGAGGCAATGTTTCCGTACCTGCGCAGGTTGCATGGCGTCTTGCGCCCGTGATCACATATCCATTATTCCATTCCCGTAGTTCCACCTGCACACGATGAAAGGGAAGGAGAGAGCTGCCAAGCTGACTTCCTGGTCTCCTGGCCGCACTGGCTCTTGCCGCGAGGCGTCCGTGTTCTTTTGTAAAGAGAATACAAAAACGATCTGCTTCCCCCACATTGTACGTGGCAAGAACGATGGCATCGCAGGAAAGAGAGCGGGGCACGGGTTCTATTGTAGAGACGTGCGATTCACACGTCTCTACGAAATCCCCATCGCAATCCTCGGACTCCTCACCTGTGGGGCTATACCAATCCACGCCCCTGTCGCTGCAATCAACGGAATCATCAATAATTCCAACACAAAAGCTATGGGAATTGCGCTATAGAGTAGGGCTCGGATGGCATTCCATAATTCCCCCAGTGCTCCGCCTTGTTCCAATACTGGTAGGAGAGTGGGGGCAAGAGCAGTGAGGAGAATGGTCACAACAAAGCTGCTAATCGTTGCTCCTGCAAGGAGCAAGCTTGCTTCGGCGGCAAAAGGCAGGAGAATCGTTGCCGTTTGCGCCCCGGCGATGCGTTCCACGAGGACTTCCTCCGAGCGGGCGAGCGCTCGCGTACGTGTAAGGTTTACCACAACAAAGAGAAGAGTCACTCCGCCGATACCGAGGACAAAGAGAACGAGCGAGCGGATGCCCCGCGTGAGCGTCAGAAGTGCTTCCACATATTCCTGCTCCGCAGTGGCATCGGAAAGGAAGGAGGGATCCACCATGCGCTGCCAGTCGTCTGCTTCCAGAACATGCAGCAGTGTTCGGTAGTGTTCAAGAGAAGTGAGGGTGACGGTTACTGCATCATTAAAGGGATTGCTGAGCCCGTATTCTTCCAAAAAACCAATGAGCTCGGGATCCGCTTTGCGTGCTCGGTCATAGGCTTGTTCACGGGTAATGTAATTCGCCTTAGCAACATAGGGGAGTTCCTGGAGGTTCATCATCAGGTCGCTCACTTCACGGTCTGTCGTTCCTATTTTTAGTTCCAATTGAAGCTCGGTGCGCTCCTTGAGAAGCTGTTCGCCAGCTGCCGCGCAAGCGAGCCCGAGACCCAGAAGCTGTAAGAGAATGAAGATGCCGGTGAGGGCTCCAAAGCTTCCAGCCCAGTCGTGTTCACGCCGCAGGGTCATACATCCTCGTCGAATGCCACGTTGCAGGAGCATTTGCCAACCCGGTTCAAGGTGCAGCATGGTGCTCAGTATATCTTACTTCCGCATCTCCTCCACCGTTCGTTCTAATCTATCAATCGCCTGCACACATTCGCGGGCGCGGTCATTATTTGGATCCAGATCCAGTGAACGCTGGAAGAGACTCCGGGCTTTAGAGAAATTTTTGAGTTCAAGATAGGTCACGCCAAGGTCGCAGAGCGTGAGGGGATTATCCGATTCCAGATTCAGTGCGCGTTCAAGAGTCACGATGCCTTGCGCACGCTCACCTGCATGAAAAAGCACCCAGCCAAGACAGCGAAGTATCTCAGGATTATTGGGCTTGAGGATGTTGGCTTTTTTCAGGTGCACCAGTGCCGAGGACCATTTCTCGCATTGCGATTCCAAAAAACCCAGAATGTACTGGGCTGTGTAGCTTTCCCCATCAAGGGCCTTCCAGGATGTTCAGTGCTTCGCTGTGCTTTCCTGTGAGTTTCAGTTGCTCCGCCGTTTCCAAGCGTTCCATGATATCCGCTGGCGGTTGGGTTTGAGGATCCATGAGTGGTCATTGTACCGCGTCACTTCCATGAACATGCAACAAAAATACAGGGGAAAATCGGAAAAGACCAAATGCAATTACGCAGATGCTAAAAGCCGTTATACAGGAATAGCAGTGTCACGTGCACAATGGCACGACCCAGCTGAACGATGAGGAGACCGATGAGTGCTCCAATCATCATGTTTTTGCCATTACTCTTGAGGTCTTCCTTACCAAAGGATCCAATGACGTAGAGAAGTGCCCCCGTAATGAATACTGCTATGCAGATATTCACAATGGAGCTCATGAGGACTTTAATGATATTTGTATACATCGTGTCGAATTGGTGCGCAGCACTGTCGACGTTCCATTTTGCAAGCCCCGTCACCGTTCCTGCACCCGTGGGGCTTGCCGTATAGGTTTGCGCCGTGAGAAAGGAAGCGAAAAGTTTCGAAATCATCTGACCAGTATAGCAGAGATTCCGAGCCTTCGCACGTTGCGGCAGAGGGGGGCAAACCGTAGAATTCAGCTCTCATGAATCCTCCTGGTTTTCAGTTGCGGAAGGTGGGATCTTCCTCTTGGGGAAGAGGCTCTTCCAAAGCTCTGCGCCATAGGAGCTTGGTTGAGGCCATTGTCAGATTGGGTCACTGGTTTTAGGCATACAGAACATTCCGCTCGTCGGTACAAAATACTTTTTCTCAAGGCTGTAGGAATCGCGTTGCTCTTCCTAGCTGGCTATCTGGGTATTCTGTATGTCACTCTTCCAGATGTTTCCGATCCGAAGCTCCTTCTCTCTGCCCCCGCAGAGAGTACGGTTATCACTGACCGCAAGGGAGTGGAACTCTATCGGCTTTTTGCTGAGCAAGATCGCACATACATTGAAAGTGAAAAAATTCCGCTCCATGTGCAGCACGCGTTTGTCGCCATCGAAGACGAACGGTTTTATGAGCGCGGGTGTATCGACATCCAGGCCGTGACGCGCGCCATCATAGGTTTCGGTCGCTTGGGTGGTGCATCAACGATTACGAGACAGCTCGCTCGCAATGCGCTGAACCTCAAGCGTGATTCCATCATCACCCGCAAACTCAAAGAATTCCTTCTCGGGTGCCAACTCGAGCGACTCTATTCCAAAGAAGAGCTTTTGGAGCTCTATCTCAACTGGATCCCCTTTGGTTCCAGTATCTTTGGTGTGGAGCAGGCTGCTCAGCATTTCTTCGGCATTTCGGTGACGGAGCTCACGCTCGGGCAGTCCGCTGCGATTGCCGGACTTCCCCAACGTCCCACGTATTTCAGTCCCTACGGATCCCATGTTCGCACCACGATTTCACCGCTTGCACTTCACGGAATTCTTACGGGGCGCATTTCCAGAATTTCCGATATTCCTGACGAGGAAGTGACGATCGGTCTCCTGGGCGCAAAGGTCGGTACTGGCACCACAACATTGTATATCGGAGGACGTAGCGATCAGGTTCTTAGAAAAATGCAGGATCTGGGATTTGTTTCCGAGCAGGAGAGGCTGCAGGCGATCACGGATCTCGAGGCCATTTCTTTTGAGCCTTCGCGCGAGTCCATTCGCGCGCCACATTTTGTGTTGTGGGTTCGTGATCAGCTGGAAGATATCCTTGGTTCCACTGAAGAGGGCTTCCTCGAACATGGAGGATTAAACGTTGAAACCACGCTTGATTGGGAAATACAGGAAGCCACGGAAAAGGTGGTTGCCTTCCATCGAGGAGACGTAGAAAAGCGTTTTGAAGCTAAAAATATTGCGGCGCTCGTTGCGGATCCTCACACGGGAGATATCCTCGGGTACATCGGGAATACCGAATATAGTCCAGATGTCGAAGGAGGGCAGATTGATATGGTGCGGGCGCCAAGACAGCCCGGTTCCAGCTTCAAACCTTTTGTCTATGCTGCGGCATTCAACAATGGCTACAGCCCGGCAACGATTCTCGCCGATGTGCCCACGAAGCTCGGCGATGATGAGCCGCAGAACTTCGACGGGCAGTTCTGGGGGTTGCTCACCATCCGGCGGGCACTCGCAGGGTCGAGAAATGTTTCCGCGGCGAAGGCATTTTTCCTTGGAGGCGGTGAAGATGTGATCCTTGCTTTGGTCGAGGAAATGGGCATGCCCTCCCCGAAGTATCGGCGCAAAGAACTTTCTGCGGATGCCGGCAAACCTTTTGAGTACGGGTGGCCACTGGCGCTGGGGGCTGCAGAAACTCCGCTTCTCGAAATGGTTCAGGGTTATAGCGTTTTTGCGAA
>VMGQ01000057.1:3370-10474 GCA_007376635.1 Candidatus Peregrinibacteria bacterium Greene1014_49 | reverse complement strand
TGAAAGGATCCACAGAGAGCATTGGTAAACAAACATTCACCTGGGACATGGTGCCCTTCGACGTGCAAATCATTGGTGGAGCAGCTCTTCACAAAGGATGCATTGCGGAAATGAAGACCGGAGAAGGGAAGACACTCGTGTGTACGCTACCGGTCTATCTGAATGCGATCTCCGGCAAGGGCGTACACGTAGTCACTGTCAATGATTACCTCGCGCGCAGAGACAGCGCGTGGATGGGGATGCTCTACAAGGCACTCGGGCTGACTGTTGGCGTGATCATTCATGAGAAATCCACGGAGGAGCGGCGAGAGGCCTACGCATCGGACGTGACGTACGGCACGAACAACGAATTTGGTTTTGATTATCTCAGAGACAACATGGCTGTGGCTCTGCCGCGCCAGGTGCAGCGTAGTTTGCACTACGCGATCGTTGATGAAGTGGACTCGATCTTGATCGACGAGGCTCGCACGCCGCTCATCATCTCGCAGCCTGCGGAGGAATCCACGACGAAGTATTTGCAGTACGCACAATTGACGAAGGCTTTACAGGAAACGACACATTTCACACGCGATGAAAAGCAACGTGTTGCCTCGTTGACCGAGGAAGGTATCAAAAAAATGGAAGAGTTATTGCGAATTGAAAATATTTATACCGAGAAGGGATTTGAAGAAGTGCATCACATTGAACAAGCACTCCGTGCACATGCCATCTACAAAAACGACGTTGATTACGTGATAAAAGATGGCGAGATTATCATCGTCGATGAGTTTACTGGCCGCCTCATGCCAGGACGGCGCTACAGTCACGGACTCCATCAGGCAATTGAGGCAAAAGAAGGTGTGGAAGTTCAGCGCGAAAGCAGGACACTTGCGACAATCACTTTCCAAAACTATTTCCGTCTCTATAGCAAACTTGCAGGCATGACCGGAACCGCCAAAACCGAGGAGGAAGAATTCGAATCAATCTACAAGCTTCGTACGTTTGTCATCCCCACACACAAGCCAGTCACCCGCAGCGACAAAACCGATTCCGTCTATCGTACTGTTGAAGCGAAGTTCCGTGCTGTCGCCAAAATTGCCAAAGAAAAATATGAGAAGGGCCAGCCGATCCTCATCGGTACGACTTCCATCGAAAAATCCGAAGCAATGAGTTTATTGCTCAATGAACTGCACGTGCCGCATCAGGTGCTCAATGCGAAACAACATGAAAAAGAGGCGGAGATTATCGCCAGTGCTGGTCAAAAGAGTTCTATTACTATTGCAACAAACATGGCTGGACGTGGCACAGACATCAAACTTGGGGAGGGGATCGCCGGACTCGGAGGATTGGTCGTATTAGGCACAGAACGTCACGAAGCACGCCGCATCGATAACCAACTTCGTGGCCGCAGTGGACGCCAGGGGGATCCTGGGGAATCACAATTCTTCGTCTCCATGGAAGACGATCTCATGCGGCTTTTTGGAGGAGATCGCTTAAAAACCATGATGGAGCGCCTGAAAGTTCCCGATGATGTACCGCTCGAAAATGGACTGGTGTCTCGGAGCATCGAAAGTGCGCAGAAGAAAGTGGAGGGGAGAAACTTCGATATCCGGCGTCACGTCGTGCAGTACGACGACGTGATGAACAAACACAGAGAGCTCATCTATAAGAGGAGACAGAAAATTCTCGAGAAGATTGCATCGGCGGAGAAAGGAAATACGGAAAATGGAAATAGGGAAATACATGATAATCCGTTGCATCAAGATGTCCTCAAGGCACTGCACAAAGAGGCCGATGCAGCTGTTGCCGTGCGCTGTACTGCACGAGATCCTGAGGAATGGGATATTGCGATGGTGCGCGATGTTGTTACCGGCTTTCACCCGGATCTCCGTAGCCGTATGACACTGGAGAAATGCAAAGAGTTTGCCGAAGCAGAGGATCTGAAGACATTCCTTGGTGATACTTTGGTCGCGTTCTATGAAGAACGTTGCAAGGAAGCAGACTCTATGGCGGTTGCACAAGCTGAACGTGCGGTCACGCTACGCGCTATCGACACACATTGGATGGATCACATTGATGATATGGCGCATCTCCGAGAGCAAGTGGCGTTTGCTGGTTATGCCCAGCGCGATCCCCTCATTGAATATAAAGATCAAGCGTTCCGTCGTTTCCAGCAACTCATGGTGATGATCGATTCTACGATAGTCCGCACATTGCTTCAGGTTGACTTCAGGCAGTTCCAGCCGCGCGTGCTTCTCGACCAGGCGAATGAAGAACTGGCCAGTATCAGAACGAATGAAGGGGAGATCGAAGCGGAGCTGGAAGAGACGGGTGTTGGGGGTGGAGGATCGGGAGTCGGGAGTCGGGAGATCGGGAGTGGAGATATTCTTTCTGCCCGACCCAGTCCATCACAAAAGCCCACACAGGCCGCACGGCATGTTTCCGAGGTTGGACGTAATGATCCGTGTCCATGTGGTTCTGGAAAGAAATATAAGAAATGCCATGGCCACTCTTAAAAATCTCATGGAGAGCACCCTGAGTTCGTCGAAGGGTGCGGGAGTGGAAAGAAGTTTAAGAAGTGCCATGGGCGGTGAATGCCAAAAGATACAAGATGCAAGATACAAACAAGACACAAAGGCCAAATCATAAAATATCCCCTGGTATTTGAATATTGGAGCCTATGATTTATTTGTATCTTGTTTCTTGTATCTTGTATCTTTCTCCTCCATGCCCCGTATTCCCGAGACCATCGTCGGCCATGAAGAACAACATGTAGCCCTTCTTTCGGATATCGCTTCAAATAACGTTTCCCATGCATATCTATTTCATGGGCCTAAGCATCTCGGAAAGATGACCATGGCGCTGTGGTTTGCCCGTGAACTTCTGAGAGTCGGAAAGGATCCTGAGCAGTGTGCGTTGATCGAACATGAAATCGAACGTCTCACACATCCTGATCTCTTCGTTCTCGACCAGCTGTGGATGGAGGGAGTTTGTGAAGATTGGAACATGATTGCGAAAAGCTCGAATGTATCGCAGGGGCATCGGAAGAAAGACGGAGCGAAAACCGACGTGATCAGCATCGAAGATATCCGCGAACTTCATCGGCTTCTCCATGAAAAAGGGCTTTCACGGTATCGTTGTTGCATCATCCGGTCTGCGGAGCGGATGCAACCAAGTGCTGGCAATGCGCTCCTGAAAATCCTTGAGGAACCTCCTGCCGGGCTCGTGTTCATTCTCACGGCTGCATCCCAAAGCACAATTCTTCCAACGATCGTTTCCCGGTCACGCACACTTTCCTTCCATCGTGTGCCGGAGCCAAAACTTCTCTCCATGATCCCTGATGCCGATAAAGATGATCAGCAGTTCATTCTTTCCCTCGCGCAGGGTGCACCAGGTGTCGTGCACTCGCTGAGTGATGATCCGGATGCGCTCCGTGCGCACCGGCTTCTCAAGGGCAAAGCAGTTGCTTTCTGGCAAGCCAGGGCACTTTCTGATCGTCTTCAACACCTCGCGCCCCTCCTCGAGCGCGGCGAGGAGGCAGATCAACTTCTTTTGCATCTATCGCTCACGTTGCGCGAGAATACTTCGCGCTCACCAGCATCCTCCCATGCACTTTTGGAATTGTTGCAGGGGCTCAAGACCAATGCGCATCGGCAGATCATGGTGCAGAGGTTTGCGGTGGAGGTGGGGTGATGTTAGGCTTTCTTGCCGTTGGTTTATGTTTTCGTCCTCATTGGCTCCTTTGTAGGCATTTGCGCAATCTTGGCGCTCAAGATGCTCGTTCGGAACCGTATGGTACGGCGGTTTGTGCGCTCCATCCGTCATCGGTCGAATCTCGCCGAAAAACGCGGACTTTCCACTGTTGAGGAGCGACCCCTCACGAGACCCAAGAAAAATCCCCGAGTCTCGGCAATGGAGATGCAGCAGGTACGCACGCTTTTCCGGACTGCGGAAAAGGCGGTGGCACAAGGAAAGATTGAGGAAGCGGAACGGCTCTTTATTCAGGCACTCACCATCGATCCCACTGCGTGCGATGTCTGTGCGGAACTTGCGAAATTGTATCTCACTTCAGGTCGTGAGCCCAAAGCGGAGGCACTATACAAAGAACTGCTCCAGAACCAAGATGATATCTCCTTCCATGCGAATCTCGGGCTTGCCTATTACCGTCAGGAGAAATTTGTGGATGCCTGTCGGGCGTACCAAGAAGCGCTCAACCGCGACCCAAAAACTCCAGAGAGATCCGCATCTCTTGGTAGAGCCTGTATTGCCGCTCAGAGATTTGAAGAAGCTGCTCCGCTTCTCGAGAAAGCGGTTGCCCGTACATCACGCAGTACAGAATTATTACATTTACTTGCAGAGTGTTACTTGCAGCTTGGGCACAAAGACAAAGCGGAGGAGACCTACCGAAGAATCAACCGGCTCGAGCCGTACGATGAAGCGGTGAAGGCGAAGATGGTGGAGCTGGCAAAGGTGTAGTTGTCTCGGCGAGTTCGAGTAGTGCAGATGCCGCTTCATCTATCCTCAAAGGCTCCTCACCAATATCTTGCGGGCTGTGTTCGCCAGATACGATCCAGATGGCATTCATCTCCGTCATGCACATTTGCGAACTTTCCAGTGCCGCCCAAAGGTACTCGGTTACCTCTCCGATTACCTGCGAAGAACCTTCCTCATCCACTTGTTCGATTACAGTTAATGCGTCAACTTCTGAAACAAGTTCGGCGATATTTGTCGCAGCAAGCTTCCTCTTCGAAGAGCGCATAAGTTGAAAAATCTCTCCTGCAGTATTCTCGGAAAGTTGCCCACACAGCAAAGCCAACAAGCACACTCCTTTTGCCTCCTGTTCCGTGCGCATTGCATGAGGAATGCGCGTAACAACATCAAATAATTTTCCCCGCTGCTGTATATTGAGTTGATGAATATATGCTGTGAAAGAAGCAAAATCCCCAAAAGATTTTTGCATTTCTTCAGTCAAAAGTATTTCCGATGGATGCTGTAGGTTCTGCAAACAAGATCCATAGGGTACGGGTAGAGAATATCCATTTGGTTGGAGTGCTATTGGATCAATACGAATTTCCTTAGGACTCTTCGGCTCTCCTTCTTGAACAATCCCAGATGCGGGAGGTATCATTCCGTTTGGCACGCCATTTTTCATAAACACCACAATTTTGTTTATTGCCGCATTTGAAGCACCTTGAGTTTCCGATATCCACTTATCCCATACTATTTGTTTTATGGTTTTTTGTAGCTCCCGCAAGCGTTCCGATCCCATGGGCGCGATAGGGGGTAATAATGATGGTTCTTTGTCAGACATAGCAAAATTAAAGCAACCCCAATGGCTCTCTGCAAACGAAATGTCCTAATACTCCACTACCTCTATTTCTACATCCCCTTGTATTTGCGCCTGGCAGCTCAAGCGATCCGGGTCATCTATCACGCCCATGTTCTCTTCACGGTCATTGCGGGGGCTTAGCGCCTCCATTCCTTTCTTCACATGGCACATGCAGGTTGTGCAAAAGCCATTGCCTCCACATGCGTGTTCCATGGGGATGGCGTTATCGAGGGCAATTTGAAGAAGTGTCTGGCCGGGGGCGGCATCGACGGTTTTAATTTGGCCGGAGTAGTGGAAGGTGACTTTGGGCACGGGCAAAGTGTACTAGTGTATGAGTATAGGAGTGTATAAGGTATGTCTCTATAAAAAAGGAAGACCTCATATACTCATACACTCGTATACTCATATACTTTCTGTATGTCTCTCCTTTCCATCACCAACCTCATCGTCTCCATTGAGGACAAGGAGATCATCCACGGCGTTTCCCTCGAAATTCAGCCTGGGGAAGTGCATGCGATCATGGGTCCCAACGGTTCGGGAAAATCCACACTCGTGAATGCGCTTGCCGGGCATCCGAAATATACGATCACCCAGGGGAAGGTGACATTCCAAGGCAAGGATTGTCTTACACTTGCTCCCCATGAACGTGCGCAGTCGGGAATGTTTCTTGCAATGCAGTATCCGAAGGAAATTGCAGGTGTGACGCTTCGCAGTTTTCTTTTCGCTGCGTATAAAGCACAGATGTGTGTGCGTGATCCTGCATGTAAGGCATTATCCCCTGTACGATTTCAGAAAATGTTGGAGGAGCAAATGCACATTTTGAACATGGATCCTGCATTTGCAGAACGTTCAGTGAACAAAGGACTTTCCGGAGGCGAAAAAAAGAAATCCGAAATTCTCCAAATGCGCGTCTTACAGCCATCTCTCGCATTGCTCGATGAAACCGATTCGGGTCTCGACGTCGATGCACTCAAGACCGTTGCCGCGGGAGTAGAGAGCATGCGCCTGCCTGTCCGGCAGGCAGGCAGCCCGGAATTCTCCGCACTTATCGTCACGCACTATGCGCGTATTCTTCAATATATCATTCCCGATTATATCCACGTGATGGTTGCAGGGAAGATTGTCGAGAGTGGTGGGAAAGAACTTGCGGAAATATTGGAGAAAGAGGGATATGGGAAATTTGGTGCAAAATAGAGCAGCCCTTTCTTTAGCGGAAAATAAGGGTTTTTGGATAGGGATTTGACATGGATACATTTGAGTGGAGAATGGAGATAGTTGCTCCCCTCAATCCCATGGTTTCTGTTCTCGAAATTGATGAACGCACCCATGAAGCTCTCGGTGGAAATGGCGAAGTTCAACAATTAGAAGCTCTCATAGAAACTCTCTCCCAAGGGAGGGGTAGGTTTCGGCTTGTGTTGGAACCTACCAGTTCAGATGTTGTTTTTGATGCGAAACCAACTTCTCATTCTCCAACGAGAGTACCAAAGTATGGGGATATTGCCGATGACATGAGTCATCAGTTCTCCATGAGTGATTACACAGGAGGTGGGCAAGTTTGGTCATATGACAGATGATCCGCTTTTTGGCCTCTCGTCAGTAAGAGCAACATTATTCACTCGTCTCAGTGTATGATATTGCCAATTTCCCCCACTTTTCCATGGACGAACATCTCATTAAACTCCGCCCGCCCGTATGGCTTCCGCTTCTCGTGGTTCTCATTGCCGGCGGCAGCTATGTCGTAGGCAAGACGATTGAAGTTCGCGGATACGAACCCACCCTTATCTCCGTCGAGGGAG
>VMGQ01000057.1:0-3351 GCA_007376635.1 Candidatus Peregrinibacteria bacterium Greene1014_49 | reverse complement strand
CCGTCGAGGGAGAAGGGAAGGTGACTGCAGTTCCGGATATCGCCGAGCTCACATTTGGCGTCGCAACAGGACCCCAGAAGACCGCGAAGGCAGCGATGGATAACTTGTCGAAGTCTATGACGGCGGCATTTGAAGCGGTGAAGGCACTTGGTATTGAAGAGAAGGATATCTCCACAGAATCACTTTTTCTCAATCCCTCGTATGATTGGAGTGATAATAAGCAGACGCTGCGAGGCTATGAGGCCAATCAACAACTGCGCGTAAAGGTGCGCGATCTCGATAAAGTCAGCGACGTTCTCAGTGCTGCCACGAATGCCGGAGCGAACCAGGCTGGCGGGGTACAGTTCACCATTGATGACCCGCAGGGATTGCGTGCCGAAGCTCGCGAGAAGGCAATCAAGAATGCCCAAGAGAAGGCGGAAGTGCTTGCTGATCAGTTGGATGTGGAACTCGGTGATCTCAAGAGTTTCAGTGAAGGCGGTGGCTACAATCCTCCAGTGCCCTACATGATGAAGAGTGCAATGATGGAGGGTGTGGGTGGAGGTATGGCTGATGCTGGCGTGCCGCTTCCTGCAGGCGAGCAGGAGATCCAGGTCAATGTGAGTTTGACCTTTGAGGTGGAGAATTAATCGGTTCGATTTTTGGGTGCAGAGAGACGTCGCCTGAGGCGACGTCTCTTTTGTTTATAAAACTTGCTAATCTTGCTAGATTTTTGACAAGGCTTCACTACAGTTCTGCGCTAATGCCAGTGCATTTTGCTGAAGTGATCGGCCCAGAGGAAGAAGCTGTTACACAACAGGAATTGTTGGCACTGCTTCTCATCGCTGACGATCCCCAAGATGCTGCAGCGGCAGTCGGAAAAATTTACGATGGGTATCGTTTATTGCTCCTTGATCCACTATCTGATGTGTTGGAGCAGATCGTTGCATCGATACCCGATGAGGATGCAAATGAAACTCTTTGCATCATTTCTCATGGGAAAATTTCCGATGCCATTGAGGCCGCACGCGCGTGTGCAAAGCAAATTGTTCACCGTCATGCAGATATTTTTGCTGTAGCTCAGGTGCAAAAAATTCACAAATTCGGACGCAGCAGTGATCAGTTTTTAGAACATTGTCGAGAGGATGGAACGCATGGTGTATTTCGCATGCATCGAGCGGAAATGTTAGAGTATCTGGCACTTCTTTTGCGGGAGCATATTGTCTTTCAGATAGAAGAAAAATTTGCAGCTTCTCAAGAGAATTAAGCACTTCAATACAAGATTCTTCGGTTTATACTGGTGCTTCGCTATGCCTACCCCCATCTTCTCCGGCCTCTCCTGTTCCGTCTTTGACCCGACTTCGCCCTGCGGGGCTTCGCCGGGCGAGAATCGATTACTCTTCAAGAAGGGTATTTTTTCGGATTTAAGTCGTTCGGTTTTCGACGAAGCCAATCCCTCCCCCTACATTGAAGGATTGAAAAAAGGTGTAGATGAAACACTCGTGCGCATGATGAGCGCAGACAAACATGAGCCAGAATGGATGCTCCAGCATCGCCTAGAGAGTTTGAAGATTTTTAAAGAAAAGCCTATGCCTACTTGGGGTGCAGATCTATCGCGGCTGGATCTTGATAACATTATTTATTACGCGAAAGAAGGTGCCGTGGAAACGGATAACTGGGAAGAGGTGCCTGCAGATATCCGGCGCGTCTATGACCGCCTTGGTATTCCCGAAGCGGAAAAGAGAATGCTTGCGGGAGTCGGGGCTCAGTACGAGAGCGAGATGATCTATCACAAACTCAAAGAAGAGTGGGAGAAGCTCGGCGTGATCTTTTTGGATATGGACAATGCGCTCGTGGAACATCCGGAACTCGTCAAAGAACACTTTATGAAATGTGTGCCGCCGTCGGATCACAAGTTTTCCGCTCTGCATGGGGCTGTTTGGAGTGGTGGAACATTCTTATACGTACCAAAGAACGTTCACATCCGTGATCCATTGCAGGCCTATTTCCGTATGAATGCCAAAAACATGGGACAGTTTGAGCACACGCTGATCATCGTCGAAGAAGGGGCATCTGTGCACTACATCGAGGGTTGTTCGGCGCCAAAATATGGGTCACAAGGGTTGCACGCCGGGCTTGTGGAGATCTTCGTGAAACCGAGTGCGCAGTGTCGTTACAGTTCCGTCGAAAATTGGAGCCGCGATACGTATAATCTTAATACGAAGCGGGCAATCGTCGAAAAAGACGGGATCATGGAATGGGTGGGGGGAAATATGGGATCCGGAACGACCATGCTCTATCCCTGTTCTGTTCTCGCCGGAGAAGGTGCTCGCTGTGATCATCTGGCAATTGCCTTTGCGAATGCCGGGCAGTGGCAGGATACGGGCGCAAAGGTCATCCATGCCGCACCGCACACCAGCAGTTCCGTCATCAGTAAATCCATCAGCAAGGGTGGGGGAGTATCGGTGTATCGGGGATTACTCAAAATTGCGCCTCATGCACATGACTGTACGGCGAATGTGGAGTGCGATGCATTACTTCTCGATGAAATCTCGCGAACAGACACGATTCCAGACATGCAGATTCGGAACAACGATGTGACGATTGCCCACGAGGCGCGCGTAGGAAAGCTCAGCGAGGAAGACGTGTTTTATCTAATGTCTCGCGGCATCGCCGAAGAGGAGGCAAAAGCGATGATCGTGAACGGTTTTATAGAACCGATTGTGCGGCAATTGCCTCTCGAATATGCGGTAGAAATGAACCGATTGATTGAGATTGAGATGGAGGGGTCGGTAGGGTAATCCCTTATCCCACCTGATCCACTATTCGCTTGTGCCCAAGCACTCTGCGGATTTGTGCAGCTATACTCGGTACTATCCGTTCCAAAATAGAGGAAAGAATTTCCATCTGTACAAAATTTTCTTTTTGAAGTTCCCCATTATCAAGCTGCCTCTGGATTTCATTGCCGATTGCATCATATTGCGCTGGCGTGAGGATATCTCTTGTGATCAATTCTTGCATCGCTGTTGCGAATTGCACTTCGTCGCGAATTGTCAGTCCTGCAACAACAAAAGCGGGAGTGGAATCGAGAATCCTCTGCATTATGGATGCAAAGTGTGCGTCTGGCATCACATATTCTCTATCACTGCCGCCAATCTGCCTGAGCGTTCTCACGTCGGAGTTTAACTTCATATATATTATTATAACATAATTATAGGAAATATGTATTATTTGCTCAAGAAGAATATTCGCTATCTGATGCCACTTTTCATGCGATACTGCCTTCCGTGGATCATCCCATCGTCGTTCCTCGGCACGAGCATCGTACAGAGCCAATTCTATTCACCTTAAGTGAATCGGGGGAAGTCGTCG
>VMGQ01000056.1 GCA_007376635.1 Candidatus Peregrinibacteria bacterium Greene1014_49 | reverse complement strand
TGAAGGAATTTTGCTTTCAGGAAAGCGCGGGTCATAAGATTCGCAAGAGGTTTGATGAAATGATCGGCTATGTGAAAGAGCATGATGAAGTAGGCGCAATCTTGGCGTTCCGAGTGGACAGGACAACGCGCAATTTCCGCGATGCGGTCGCATTGGACAATCTCAGGATTGAAGAAAATAAAGAACTGCACTTCGTCTATAACCGATTGGTGCTTAAGGCCGACTCTCACGGGCGCGACATTACCGATTGGGATTTGCAGGTTTTCTTGGCGAAGCAATACCTCAACCGCTTGCAGGAAGACGGCGCGAATACATGGCTCTCCAAAATCCGGCACGGCGAGTGGTCAGGAAAAGCACCGTGCGGGTATAAGAATGTTGAGCTGGACGATCACAAGGCGTGGATCGTAAAGGACGATGAACGCGCCCCGTTGGTTGCGAAAGCCTTCCAGATGTATTCCACGGGCAACTACTCGCTCAAGGCGTTGGCAAAGAAACTGAGCGAAATGGGTTTAACCACGAATACCGACAGTCAGAAACTGATGTACACAAGCTACTTGGAAGAACACATCATCAAAAATCCGTTCTATTACGGCGAGATGGAATTCAAGGAAAAACTCTATCCGCACAAATACGAAACACTCATTCCCAAGTGGCTGTTTTTCAAATGTAAAGAGGTGTGCGAGAGCTATGGCAAAACGCCGTTCAAGTACGGGGCAAAGAGCTACGCCTTCAAGCGGCTCCTGACCTGCGCGAAATGTGGCAGCTTCCTTTCAACTTACACTCAGAAAGACATCAACTATGTCCGTTGCCATAACTGCAAGGCGGTTCACGTCAAAGAAGACACGCTACTCGGTCAGGCGAGTGGCATCTTCAAAAAACTCACGATTCCAAATGATATTGCCGAGGATTTGAAAACGAAGCTGGCAGCCTTTCATACAGACGAACAATATTTCTTCGAGCAGAACGTGAAGCGGATCAATGCGGAATTGGCAAAAATCAAAAAGGACAACAAGACCATGTATCGGGATCGATTGGACGGGCGTATTACGTTGGAAGACTACGACAAAATGTTTGAGGAAAATCGTCAGAAAACAACAGATTTATTGGAAGAACTCAAGGGTCATAATGAGGGCGATGAAGCCTTCCTCATATCGTGTTCGTACATACTGGAACTCGCAAAACGCGCTCAAGAGCTTTTCACACGTTCGCAACCCGACCAAAAGAACCGTTTACTGCGTTTCGTATTTGCGAACGCAAGCGTGAAGGGCGAAAAGCTCGACTACAAGCTGAAAAGAGTCTTTGAGGGTATCGTTGAATGTAACAAAAGTAAGAATTGGCTCCCCCGACTGGACTCGAACCAGTAACCCCCTCGTTAACAGCGAGGTGCTCTACCATTGAGCTACAGGGGAACGATTTCATGAAAGGAAAATAGAGCTTTCCCAAAGAACAATTGCAGACCACGGAGAGTATATGCGGGCACGTAATCCAAGAAAAGCGGAATCCTTAGCGATCTGACTGGGTTTCATGCATGCAAAACCCATCACTGCAGCGGTTTCTGCTTGTGGCAATGCGGGCATAGACAATCCGTCCGATGGGAGGAACGCCTGGGGTATACAAAAGGGGAGCGATAGGCCACAGCACAGGAAGGTGCCACGCGAGTTTCCGGAACGCATCAAAACCTGAAAAATTCTCTGCACGTATTTTGATATGCATCGAACGATCCAGATCTTTGATCGCGATATCTGGTGCATAGTTATTACGGAGCTTTCCGTCGCGGAAATTCACGGCGTGCAGGCGATGGTGATGATCGAGCAGGAGCAGCACAAACATCGAGCGGCGGCAAAGGAGGCAGGAGGCATCATACAGAACGACGATTTGCGATTTACGATTTGCAAATTTACGATTTATCCACATGCGGAGATCCACAAAATCCTTATCCAATAGCAACCCGAAATATCCGCTCAACATGGCGACAGAGAACGATCCCACATTCATGAGCAAGAGAATACTGCCATGGAAGAGAATGCCTCCAAGGAGAAGTGCGCGGCGGACGGAGTGGGGTGCACAGAGTTGCGGGAGTTCTTGTGAAAGTGAACGAGGAATGAGCATCAGGAGCCATCCGAACTCGAAGACGAGTACAGCGTAGGAAAGCAGCGGCGAGAGGATCGAGATCACGTCCATGACTGGCATCGGCCAGCGGGCGAAATGCGGATGATGGAGCGCGGAAGCGACTGCCGTGCCTTGTAGCCACATATTGCCGGAGGCTTTATCGAGACCTGATGCAATGTAGATGACGATGAATTGCCAGAGCAGCAGTCGCCATGGCCAGATGGACATCTTGAGTGGCGGAAGTAGCGTTTTGCTTTCTTCCCATTGTCGCCAACACTTGCGTGCTCGGTCGATGGAGAAGGCAGAGATCTGTGGTGCGATCATCAGGAGAAAGCCGAAATTTCGCAGTACCGTATCGCCGCCGCCGAGGGGAAGGAGATTGCGTTCGTGGAACGAAAATAGCAGCACGGTTGCTGCCATGGTGCTGAGGCGCGTTTTCCATCCGATCATCGCGCACATCAGGACTGCGAGCATCAGAAGATAGATCGCAAAGACACTCGCGGGATTCGTGACGTACTGGAAGACAGAGAAGCGGAAATCACTACGGAACGAAGAGGCAAAGAGTTCCGGGGGGATGATGCCATCACTGCTATAGAAAAAGAGAACGTCATTCCATTGAAAGAGGAGAAAGATCAGCGCAGTGGCTGCCCAAGCGATGCGCATGAGGCCGAAGCCCGAGGCAGAGATTCTTCGGAAGAAGAAGCGATCGATACTGGCGAGAAGAGTTCTCATAGATGATCTGGACAGGGACGTTCGGCCATCGTATCGGTTGTCCACTCGGGGATGTAGTTTCTCCAATCCGAGAGAGAGAGCGGTTTTTCCGCGTATGGCAGGATGTAATACGCGCGTTCCAAACGTATCATCGTTCCCGGCGGAAGTGCTCTCTCGTGGCAGGCGAGTGCAAGAAATCGCAGAAGCATCGGTGCATTGTGCCCCTGATCTTCGAGGCGACGAAGGGTCTTTGTCAGGTTCGCTTTGCGATGGTAGGAAAGCTCTTCATCGATCCAGGGTGCTTCCTGGAGCATGCCTTCCACTTCCCATGCCAGGCGATACCGCGAAACGCGGCGCAGGGGATCGGGAGAAAAAAGATTCCACTGCTGCCATTGGCTTGTGGCAAGGAGATAACCGCGTACCCATGGCAATGTCATTTCTTGTACGAATGTCAGCGGAGGAATGTTCCATGCTGTAGAGACGCTGTAACTGGCAACAGCGGTCATGTGGAAGAGGCAGAAGAGGATGATCGCCGGTTTGAGAATCCATGCGCGGAGCACGGAATGCAGTATAGACATTTGCGATTGGCGATTGGCGATTTGCGATTGCCAAATCGCAAATCATAAATCGCAAATAGCAAATCGTATATCTTATTTCTTCGGCACAGCATCAAAAAGAACACCCGCCGCCGATCGGCGGCGGGTGTCAAAGAAACTCGTATCGTTGTCACATCTGTGTCACTACACGAGGTCGCCTTGCATCCAAGCACCATCGACCGATCTCCAGAGGCCTCTGTGAGGTGCTTTGTCCTGGAGATACGGCGGAAGGCGATGCTCTGGGACATTGTCGAAGCATTGGAGCATCCCGAATCGTTCCAAAGACGCAGGAATGCCCACGGCCGTGAAACCTGGATGACCGCTCGCAGGGAACGGACCTCCATGCTGCATTGCCGCACTTACCGCAACGCCGGTTGGCATCTTGTCATTCAAGAGCCGACCAACACGAGGTCGCAACGCGGATTCCAGTTTGAGGTAGAGATCCTCCTCCTCTCCATTCTGATCGCTGTAAATGGCACCTGTGAGGTTACCTTCCAGTGAACGAATGATGGCAAGAAGTTGGGACTCATCCTTCGCCACAACAACGAGTGAGACTCTGCCGAAGACCTCCTCCTGCAATCCCGGCTGTGCCAAAAATGTTGTTCCATCCACTTGCAAAAGTGTGGACTCGAATGCGTAGGCATCTCCCGGAATCTCTCTTCCTCCCGTGAGAAGGGTTGCGCCGCATTGCTGCAGCGTAAGAACTCCCGTTTGGAGATCTCTGAGAATCCCTTCGCTGAGGAGAGTCCCCGCAGGTGCCGCCGCGAATTTTTCCTTCATCACTCGGATAAACTCCTCGGTTTGAGCACCTTCCAACATCAACACCAAATGGCCATAGGTACAGAGTTGACCTGTTCCCATGACACAACTGGACATGTACTCAATGGCGATTTCCTCCAGCCTCGCTCCAGCGAGAGCCTTCGGAGTGATCACCACGGGGTTCACACTGCTCATCTCCAGATAGATCGGCTTTCCTGCTCGATCAGCAGCTTTCTTGAGCCGGAGACCGGAGTCTCGTGATCCGGTAAATGCGGATGCGCCAATGCGCCTGTCCGCTACCAATCTCAAGCCATCCTGATGGTCGATGTCGTAGAGGAGCTGCAGGCATGCTTTCGGCATGCGAGTAGCTTTGGCGGCTTCGAGAGCCGCCTCCGCAAACATCTGGGTGAGATTCGGATGATGGGGATTGCCCTTGGCAATCACCGGACATCCTGCCGCGATAGCCGCGGCATAATCGCCTCCAGAAGCAGCACCGAAAGCACCTGGGAAATTGATGACACCGAACACCACGACCGGTCCGATGGGACCGAGCATCGACCGAATTCTGTTCTTCCGGTCGATGGTGGGGTGAGTCCAACTTCCGTTTTTCGCAGCTTCTCCTGCTTGCCGCAATTGGTTCGAAGTGCGCGGCAGTTCGTTTTTCATGAACCGCGCCTCCGCAGGCAAACCCGTTTCCAAATTGGCCATTGCTGCCAATGCAGACGCCCGCGCATCAATGAGATCCGCGTACCAACAGAGGTATTCCCCGATACGAATCGGGGGTACGCTGCGCATTTCGACAGCAGCAGCCTCGGCAGCATCGAGAGCTTGCTCGATTTCTGGCCATGGGCTGACTGCGAAGAAATCTCCAATTGGTTTTCTCGTTGCGGGGTTTACCGCTTGGAACGAACTTGTTCCTCGCGACGGTTGCCAATCTCCTCCAATGAGTACTGGCCGAATGGTCTTCTGCATGTTCCTGCTCCTAATAAGTGACACGGAGATGTGAAAGAACAGATCAACGTGACCTGCTCCACCTGACACAAGTTAATATGAAGGTATAATATAAGAAAAAGAAAGCAAGGAAGGTGCGAGGGATTTTTCCTCTATTTCTTCACTGGCTGCAGCATCACAATTTCCCTCCCCACAAACTGCTCTCCTCGCCTGTACAGAAGCGAGAAATCCGTCGATTCTTTGCTCTTGGGGATTGCTGGCATTACTGCACGGTAGCCGAGAGAGGGGAGTTTTTCCCATAGCCCCGTGAGGCGGATCATCTCTCCACCGTGCAGGCGCCAGAAGGGCCAGCAGCAGACAATGGGAACACCCGGAAGTGTCGCAGCGGCGTTTTTGAGAAAATCTACTTCCAGTTTTTCCATCTGCTTGCGCAGGCGTTCTGCCGGAGCTTCCGAAGGTGGGCGCGTAAGAGCCGGACCCAGGCTAGTTTCCGTGACGATGAGATCAGGGAGTTTTTTGAGGGCAAAGGGATTGCAGGCATCCTGTTTCCAGACGGTGCTCTCGGCATCTTTCTTGAGGATCTTCATCTCTTTGCGGATCCAGTCAATATTTTTCTGGGTACCGTTTGTTGCCTTGAGACTCAGATCTGATGCGAAGACATTCCAACCGCGCACGAGGCACTCGAGAGGAATGACGCCGGTGCCACAGAAGGGATCGAGAACCGTGAGTTGCGATTTGCGATTTATGATTTGCGATTTGTCCAGCTGTGGTCTGCTGCTCTGCAGAAGCCACAAACCGAGATTCAGCATCACCTGGGCAAGTTTTGGCGGAAGCAACCCCACGGTCGTGTCACGTACGGGTTTGCCGATATCGCGCTTGGTGTAGGCATCTACATCTTGTATGGCGATGGTGTGACCCATCCAGATTCGCTCTTCAGGGAGCGCGACGATGACCAGTTCAATACCATGTTTTCCGCTGATAATTCCGGCGTCATGGAGCAAGACAGCGGCTGCGGGCTTTCGTTCATTGCCGATGTACCGTACCGGGCGACCTGCGCGCTTGAGGGTGTCTTTGTAGCGACGATAGTTTTCTTTGATCGTACTCGGAGGAATACCAACAGTTCGGAGCCCGAAGGTGATCTTGCCGCGGATTTTTTTTGCGAGTTCCAGAAGCACCTGTGGACCATCGCTCAGCGAAAGATCCGGCTTATCCACACCTTCTGCGATTGCAAAAGTTCCACCAAGAGTCGAAAAAAGCCCGGGGCTTAGTTTCTCCGTCGTGGAAAAAAGTGCGACATCCGGTGCAGGGCGACCAGTTAACGAAAATCCGGGGACGGCTGCTATGAGTTCAGCGAGACTGACCGATGGATTATGTCCAAGAAAGGCGCAGTAGGTGGGCATGCGGTGAAAAGTATAGAGATTTGATCTGTGGAATACCATGGCTCCGTAGAGACGCAACGCTGTTGCGTCTCTTGTCTTGTAAATATCTCCAACCGCATCCCTCCGCGGGTGCGGTTCCCCGAGAATTACATCGGTTGCTTTCATTGGTTTGCCATTTCTTTGCTCGTGCAAAGAAATGGCAGAAAGAAACACGTAGTCGCTAAGGGGATGATGCCTATGCATGTCAGCTCGCGCAGCGGAAAACGCGAACTCTGTTAGGTTGCAGCAATAACCTTACACAAGAGGATTCTGTTAGAAGGCTCTGAAACACGACTTCAGCAGGTGTTTTGCGGTTCATACCCATGCCTAGATGGATCTTGTGGTAGTTGTACCAGACAAGCCACTGCTGGAGGTCACTATTCTGCTGCTCCATGCAGTCTGATGGATGGAGATACACATAGAAACATCGGTACTTGAGTCCATCATGGAACTTCTCAATCTTCCCATTGTGTTCCGGATGATAGGGTTCGTTGCGGATGTGTTTGATGCCTGCACGTGCACAAGCAACTGAGAAGCGCGTGCTCCATTCCCGTCCGCAATCTGTGCGGATGGCACGAATGATGAAGGGGGCATGAGCGATGACATGCTGC
>VMGQ01000055.1 GCA_007376635.1 Candidatus Peregrinibacteria bacterium Greene1014_49 | reverse complement strand
ATATTGAAAAAGGGGAAGTAACTATTTCCCAACCGCCACCCTCACATAGGTCTTCACTTTCGCGGATCCCAAGTACCCTTGAACAGTCTTGCTGGGATCTTTTACAAAGGGCTGTGTGAGTAGGGCATTCTCCTCACGGAATTTCTTTTCCTTGCCCATCATGATCTTGTCCCAAATCGCTTCGGGTTTGCCTTCTTTTTTCAGCTGCTCGCGCCAGATCTCCCGTTCTTTCTCGAGAGCTACGGCATCTGTTTCCTCGGGGCGGACATAGGAGGGATTGAGTGCTGCTCCATGCATGGCGACATCGCGCGCGGCATCGACCGTTCCTCCTTCGAGACCGACAACCACGCCGATCTTACTATTGCTGTGAACGTACACGCCGATAGTAGGCGCTTCGATGACCTGCATTTCCCCAAGGGAAATATTCTCCCCGAGTTTCTGAACTGCTGCAGGAAGCTGTTCGTCTGACACTTTCTTAGCTGCTCCTTCGCCGCCTTCAAGAAGTGCTTTCACGATCACCTTTCCGACATTCTGAAAATTACTATCGCGTGCGACGAAATCCGTCTCACACTTCAGCGACAAAATTGCAGCCTTGCTTCCGGATTGCTCAATGAAGACGAGCCCTTCGGACTGGTCGCGTCCGGCTTTCTTTGCGGCGGTGGCAATCCCACGCTTGCGGAGGATTTCGATGGCCTTCTCCTCATCTCCATTGGCTTCCTCAAGCGCTTTCTTGCACTCATTGATCGACACACCCGTGCGGGCGCGTAGCTGCATGACATCGGAGGCGGAAACTGGCATGGGGAGTATGGAGAATGGAGAATTATCTCTCAATTGCTTCTTTTGCTTCCTTTTTCTTGCTCTCCGAGAGAGCGGAGCCGATCGTTGAAAGGATAAGCGTGACGGACTTCACAGCGTCATCGTTTGCAGGGATACAGAGTGTGAAATTACTCGGATCTGCATTGCTATCACAAATACCGTAGAGCGGAATTTTGAGCTTGCATGCCTCGTTCACTGCGACCACATCACGCACTGCGTCGACGACGACGATGGCATCCGGAAGTTGGGTCATCTGAGCAACGCCGGAGAGAGCAGCATCCAGCTTCATCAACTTTTTTCTGAGCTGTGTCTGTTCCTTCTTCGTGTACTTTTCCACTTCACCACTCTGAAACGAGTGCTGCAGATCCAAGTAGTACTTCAGTCGGCGTTTCATGTTGCCCCAGTTGGTGAGCAGTCCCGGGATCCACTTTTTTGTCACGGTGGGTTGATGCAGGGATTTACCGAGTTCTTCAATCATCGGGATCGTCTGCTGCTTTGTCGATACAAAGAGTATCGTCTTGCCTTCCGCTTGGAGTTTGCTCAGTGCATCACACACTTTTTTTAGGCACTCATGCGTGCGCGTGAGATCAAACACGTGGATGCCGCGCTGAATGCCATAGAGGTACGGAGCCATGCGGGGATTCCACTTCTCCTTGCGGTGGCCGATGTGGCACGAGGCAGCGAGGAGCTCTTTTTCATCGGGGATGGTAACCATAGGATGAGGGGTAGGGTTTGGATCAGGATTGCGTTGAGCAATAGGTAGCAACAAGTGCTCGTGCAGGTGAACCGTTGATAATGTCCTTGGGGGCTTTGCTACCGCGTCATTTCGCCTGAATGCGGAGGATACTCGAGTGGTCACCCCTCGATTCGTCCCTCGACAAGCTCGGGACTCACTTGGGGTGGCTCTTCGAGCCAGGACCGCAGCGATCAGCGGATAGTGCTGAGGAGTTATACAGGAGGAGATGGGTCTGTGGCAATCAGAGGGGGCAGTTTCTTGGGTTTATTGTGTTTGTTGTGTTTATTGGGAGCCACGTCACTGTATAAATAGCGTCAAACCCAATAAACCTAAAAAACCCAATCGACACAATAAACCCCCTAAACTTTCCTCCACGCCTCCGCAATTTTCTCCCGAATGCTCCCGATTGCGATCCGTTCCTGTTTCAATGTATCTCTATCGCGGATCGTCACCGTGTCTTTCTCCCCCTGGGCAGAGTCCTCTCCGATCGTGCCGAAATCCACAGTAATGCAAAGCGGCGTGCCGATTTCATCCTGGCGTCGGTAGCGTTTGCCGATAGAACCTGTGACATCGAAATCAACGACGAGATCCGTTTCTTGAACAATTTTTTTGTACAACTCTTGTGCTTTACTCAAAAGGTTTTCTTTCTTACTTAACGGAAGAATAGCGAGGTCAACAGGAGCGATCCGTTTATCGAACTTCATCACGGTACGCTTGTCGCCATTCACTTCTTCTTCGGTATAGGCTTCGAGGAGGAGTGTGAGGACGGTGCGGTCGCAACCAAACGACGGCTCGATCACGTGCGGTACGAACTTAATCGTCGCATCCTCAGGATCGGTGTACTTGAGCTCTTCGCCGGAGAATTTCTCGTGTTGGGTCAGATCGAAGTCGCCGCGGTTGGCAAGTCCGAAGAGTTCTCCCCACCCCCATGGGAACTGGTATTCGATATCGAGCGTGCGGGAACTGTAGTGGCTGAGTTCGTCTTGTTCATGTTCGCGGATTCGCAAATGATCTTGAGCAATCCCGAGTCCTGTGTACCAGTTCCAGACTGTTTCTTTCCATTGATCAAAAGCGGCTTCCGGTCGCATTGTCGAATTCACCGTTGGATCCACAAAGTACTCAATTTCCATCTGTTCGAATTCCCGCGTGCGGAACGTGAAATTTCCCGGCGTGATTTCATTGCGAAATGCTTTGCCGATTTGGGCGATGCCGAAGGGGAGTCGCTTGCGCGTTGTCTGCAGCACATTTTTAAAGTTTACGAAGATGCCTTGTGCGGTTTCCGGCCGGAGATACACCTGTGATCCTTCATCTTCAATCACACCCTGATGCGTCTTGAACATCAAATTGAACCTCTTCGCTTCGGTCCAATCGAGGCTGCCGCAGGTGGGACATTTCACCTTCTCCGCAATAAGCATCGGTTGCACCTGATCAAGTTTAAGCACGGCCGCAGCAGCGACTCCGAGCTTGTCTTCAAGAAGCTTATCTCCGCGAAAACGCTGCCGGCACTTGCGACAATCCACAAGGGGATCGGCAAATCCACCGACATGGCCGGAGGCTTCCCAGGTCTTCGGGTTCATTAAAATCGCTGCATCAAATCCCACCATGTCATTGCGGCGATGCACGAATGTCTTCCACCATTCCCGTTTTACGCGATTTTTCACTTCCACTCCGAGTGGCCCATAGTCCCAAGTATTAGCCAGTCCTCCATAAATTTCTGATCCCGGAAACACAAATCCCCGGCGTTTGCAGAGGGAGACGACTTGATCGAGGGAAGTGGCGGGCATGCCTGCAGCATAAATGGAAAATAGAGAATGGAGAATGGAGAATTTATGGAGGTCAGGAAAATGCCAAAATAGACTTTATACAACAAAAACACCTATTTTAAATACTGTCAAAATGTGTTATAATAGTAGAAACATGCACATTCCCTCAAAGCGTCTCTGGCCGAAGGTTCTCGGTGCTCTGGCACTGTCTCTTCCTATGGCAGCTTTTGCTCAAGAGATTGCTGTACCAAAGACCTCGAGTGGAATGCTCTTTCTGATCGCAGTTGCCGTTTTAAGCATTGGAAGTTTACTTCTGACGCATGTCTGGCTCGGGGTCATTTCTGTCCACTGGCTTACGCTGCACGCTCCGGGAAAAGGGAAGAAGCCGTTACCGCCATTTGGAGCGCTTACATTCACACTCCTTTCCACTGTGGCAATCATTGCATTGGTAGCCCATGGTGGCGGAGCCATCGCACCGTTTGCGGGGTCAGAAGGATTGCGTCGCGCAATGATCTTTTTTGGTATTGTGGCAGTACTCTGGGCAGTTGCCGAATGGAAATACAAGTGTGTGCGTGAGTACGCGTTTGCCTTCGGACTCGGCACGCTTCTCACGTTTGCGTTGCTCGGATTCCAGCGCGCAATCTTTGCCGGAGAAGCGAGCGATGATCCTTTTTCGGTAGCCCTTGGCATCGTGTGGATCGCGCTCACGTGGCGGATGCTTTTTGGTCCGTGGTGCTCCTCCATCAAAGCAACCGTGCTTGGGACATTTGTTCTCTTTATGACGGTGCATATTCTCTGGCAGGAACCCGCGGATCTTGTAAAAGCCCATCTGATTGCGATTGCCGTGGCAGCAATTCCCGCAGCGATCTGGTGTGTTCTCTTCCTTCAAGAGCACGTACAGAAGATCAGCTCCACCCTCCTCATGTTCTTTGCCGGAATGCTTTCGACCGTCCCCATTCTCTTTTATGACATGCTCGTACGGAGCGGTGTAGAGCTTCAATTCTTTCTCTTTCGGATCACGCCGGAGAGTTTTTCCAGAAGTTCTTCGGCATTCGTCAGCGGTAGCCTTGCTGCTATGCCCGATATGAAAACCACACTGGTCTCTACACTCATCACCTTCATGATCGTTGGACTCATCGAGGAATCGAGCAAGATGTGGGTCTGCAGCCGGAGTGCCCGGGGCGTTGTCAGTAGTGTGGACGATGTTATGCAGCTTGCAGTGATCGTGGCAATTGGCTTTGCGTTTGCCGAAAATATTCTCAATCCCACCTACTTCGTGGGATTCGTGCAACAGTATCTTCTCACGCCGGAATCTCCCCAGTGGGGGGAATTTCTCGGCAATGTTGTCGGACGATCCATTCTCACGAGCATGGTGCACATTCTTTCCACCGGCGTGATGGGATACTTCCTAGGACTTGCTATTTTTGCGGGTCCTCTCGTCAATGACGTCGAGCGCGAAGGCAGGGAATACATCGTGGCCTATGCACTGAGCAAATTTCTCCGGTTGCCCGAGAAGGCAGTCTTCCGGGTGCAGATGCTGCTCACGGGTCTCGTTCTTGCAACTGTTCTGCACGGGCTTTTCAACTTCACCGTAACGCTTCCGGATCTTCTTCCCACGCATCCGAAAACTCTCGGTGATCTTGCCGGAGCTGCTCCAGGGTCATTCCTTCATTCCATAGCATTTCTTCTCGTGCCATCACTATTCTACGTCGTTGGGGGATTTTGGATCCTTACGACGCTCTTTGCCCGGAAAGAGAATGAAAAGGAGAGAGGAGTGCTGATGGTGACGGATACATTTGTACGGGAAGAAGCGGCGGCGTAATACGGATAGCCGTTATCGGGATAGCGGGATAGCCGTGCAAGCATGCTCTTAAGCAGTATCCGGGTATTCCGCTATCCGGATATCCCGATATCCGAATCCTAAATACTGTTCAGCCTCCTCGCACTCCGCTACAGTCATCTCCGTCCCCTTTTTCCTATGCCTACACTTCACCACATTTCTGCAGTATTCCTTTCTTTGACGATCCTGCTTCAACCAGCAATGGTTTTTGCCGGAGAATGGGGTCTTCCGGATACCGGAGACGTGAGCCGCGGAGCATTTATTCGTGCTGTTGCGCGTGCATTTGAACTGCAGGCTCATGGAAATGATGCTTTGCCATACCGTCGGATTTCTAAGGATATGATAGAGGCTGTTCGTGCTGTGCATGAACGCGATGCTCTTTCGATCTTTGGAAAAGATCTTCGGCTGGCTGCCGCAATCACAAGAGGTGAATCCATCCAGATTACGGCAAAACTTGCAGGTCTTGGACAATCAGGAGACGGGAAAACGAACTTTCGCGATGTGCGCGACGACACAGCACTTGCTCGCAGCGTCGACGTAGCCATAGACCAAGAATGGCTCGTGCCAGTACGGAGCACCCAGTTTGGTGTCACCCGAACGCTTACAGGGAAGGAAGCGGAAAAGATGCTCAAGAAAGCGAGCGGGAGAGCAGGTCAGCAGCGCAAAGAGAGCGGCGACTCGATGACTTCACAGACAATCCGCATCAAACTACCGGTCAAAGAGAAGACCACGGTCGTTCCGAAATCCGATATTCTCCAGACCGTTTGGCAGCTCATCAATGACGAATATCTTTATCAGGATAAAGTCAGTGCCGACGAGGCGGCCTATGGCGCAATTGAAGGGATGGTGGAGAGTCTTGACGATCCCTATACGACATTCTTCAGGCCGGTGAAGGCACAGAATTTCCGCAACCAGATTAAAGGGGAAGTCACCGGCATTGGTGCTCAGGTGGAAGACAAAGCCGGTGTTCTCACGATCGTTACTCCCCTCAGGGGTTCTCCTGCCGAGAAAGCGGGACTTCTGCCTGGCGATGAAATCCTTGCGGCCGACGATGTGAGTCTCGCGGGATTGAGTTTCCTCGATGCCGTTGAGAAAGTGCGCGGCCCAAAGGGGTCTACCGTAAAACTGACGATCCGGAGGAATGGAACCGAGCTCTCGGTCTCTGTCATGCGCGATATTGTTACAGTTCCCGAGATCGAAGTGACGATGCAGGAAGGAGTGGGCATTGTGCGGATCATGCAGTTCGGACAGGCAACGGATACGAAACTCCGGGCGGAAATGGAGAAACTTGCCCTATCCAAGCCCAAGGGCGTCATTCTTGATCTGCGCAACAACCCCGGTGGGCTTGAGCACGCAGCCACGATGGTTGTGAGCAATTTTTTGCCGAAAGGAAGCATTGTCTCCATTATCAAGTCGCGCACTTCTTCAGAAGAGCACAAGACTGCCGACCATCCGACGTTCGATGTAACGGTTCCGCTGGTGTTGCTCATCAACGGTGGCTCTGCCTCTGCATCGGAGATTGTTGCCGGAGCCCTGCAGGATACCAAGCGTGCAATCCTTGTCGGCGAAAAGACCTTTGGCAAAGGAACGGTGCAGGCAGTGCTGCAGTTCAACGATCAGAGCAGCCTCAAACTTACCATCGCCGAATGGCTCACGCCTCTCGGTCGCAAAATCGATAAGGTCGGCATCGAGCCGGATATCAAGGTGGTGTACTCCACCGAGAGAGATGAGCAGATGCTGAAGGCATTGGATCTGCTGCGAAGATAGCTCTCGGCTTTCCCGATATTTTCTTTACAGACGCACTTGCCTTCCCTACGCTACGCCAGCATATGGCCATCCACGCACACAAGCACGGCGAAGAAAGCAATGATTCGCTCATGCAGAGGTTTAAAAAGCAGACTCAGAAAAGTGGGCTTGTAAAGCTTCTCCGCGAACGAGGCGTCCGAAAGAAAAAGCCAAGCAAGAGACTTGTGCGTTTGCGTGCGCTGAAGCGCGAGATCTATAGAGCTGAGAAGAAGAAGAACCAGTTTTATAGCTCGGAATATCGGGATAGCGGGGCAAGCATGAGTTGGACTTTTTGCTTGTTCCGATATTCCGCTATCCCGATATCCGGATAGTGACGAGCATTGCCTGCTTCCCGCTTCGTCACTACAATGCCCGAGACATGACAGCCGCTGGAAAATACACCGCAGATCAGATTCAGGTTCTTGAAGGCCTGGAGCCCGTACGTAAGCGCCCGGGTATGTACATCGGATCGACGGACGAACGGGGATTGCATCACCTTGTCTGGGAGATTGTCGACAATGCGATTGATGAGGCGATGGCCGGATACTGCGACGATGTGAAGGTTATGCTTCATGACGATGGTTCGGTAAGCGTGGAGGATAACGGACGTGGTATTCCGGTGGACATTCACCCCACAACCAAGAGACCTGCGCTCGAAGTGGTGCTCACGACCCTGCATGCCGGAGGCAAGTTCGGCGGGGACGATTCCGGATACAAGGTTTCGGGTGGTTTGCATGGCGTAGGATCTTCTGTCGTTAACGCGCTCAGCAAAAAGATGCGCGCGGAGGTCTACCGTGATGGCAAGATGTACATGCAGGAATACGCACGGGGAAAGCCTGTTGCGGACATGAAGATCATCGGCAAAGCAACCAAACATGGAACGATGATCAGGTTCTACCCGGATCCGGATATCTTCGACACATTGGAACTCAATATCGAGACGATCCTCACGCGCCTTCGCCAGCAGGCGTATCTCACGCGCGGCATCACCATTGCCATTCTCGATGAGCGTGAGAAGCGACCCGAAGCCGATGCGCTTTTCCCACGTCTCTACCGGTTCCATTTCGAAGGCGGCATCGCATCCTACGTTGCCCATCTCAATGAATCCAAGGAGCGCATCGGGCATCCCATTCATTTTGAGAAAGATACGCCCGATGGATTTGTGGAAGTTGCCCTCCAGTACACGCAAACCTTCCAGGAGCACGTTGCGAGTTTCGCCAATAACATTCATACGATGGAAGGAGGGCATCACCTCACGGGGTTCAAGGCCGCTCTCACCCGTACGATCAATGCCTATGCCAGGGCACAGAGTATTCTCAAGGAAAAAGATGAAAACCTCACGGCTGATGATGTTCGCGAAGGGCTCACCGCCGTTATTTCCGTTCGCTTGAAAGACCCGCAGTTCGAAGGACAGACGAAGAGCAAGCTTGGGAATGCCGAGATGAAGACCGCAGTCGAAACCGTTGTGAACGAAATGCTCGCGCAGTATTTCGAAGAGCACCCCTCCGAAGGGCGTGATGTTGTTGCCAAATGCTTCCTCGCAGCCAGAGCCCGCCTTGCCGCCCGCGCAGCCCGTGATAGTGTCATCCGCAAGGGGGCGCTTGAGGGCATGACGCTTCCGGGGAAGCTTGCCGACTGCAGTAGCAAAGATCCTTCCGAATGTGAGATTTTCCTCGTCGAGGGAGATTCCGCTGGAGGATCTGCCAAGCAGGGGCGCAACCGCGAATTCCAGGCTATCTTGCCTCTCAAAGGAAAGATTCTCAACGTAGAGCAGGCGAGGCTCGACAAGATGCTTGCCAACAACGAAATCAAATCACTGATTATCGCGCTCGGAGTCGGCATTGGAGAAGTGAAAGATCTCAGCAAGCTGCGTTACGATCGCATTGTCATCATGACGGATGCCGACGTTGACGGCGCGCATATCCGTACCCTCCTCCTCACGCTCTTTTATCGTTACTTTCCGGAACTTATCGAGCGCGGGCGTCTCTATATCGCCCAGCCGCCGCTCTATAAAATTGCGCGCGGAAAAGAGGCGCATTATGCATACAGCGATTCCCAGAAATTCGCATTGCTCAAGGAGTGGGGAGTGGGCGAAGAGGAGCTTGAGGTATCGGATGTGGGGGAAGAGGGTTCTCCATCTGAAGAAGGATTTGAAGAACTCATGAAGGAGAAAGGAAAGAAAGTGAAAGAGGTGAAGAAAGCCAAGGTATCCATCCAGCGTTACAAAGGTCTTGGAGAAATGAACCCGGAGCAGCTCTGGGAAACGACGATGGATCCGGAGCGTCGTTCCATGCTCAGGGTGACTATGGATGAAGCGGAGAAAGTGGATCTGGCGTTTACAACATTAATGGGCGCGGAAGTG
>VMGQ01000054.1 GCA_007376635.1 Candidatus Peregrinibacteria bacterium Greene1014_49 | reverse complement strand
TTGGGGTAGCGGTAGCGCCAGAGCCGGTGGAGGAGAAAGAGGAAGCAGCTGAGACAGTGACAGAGGGGAAATAAGGGTAAAGGGAAATAGGAGATTGAGATATAGTTGTTCTATGAGGTTCTTGCTTGTCGGCAACTACGGCGTAGGGAACCTGGGTGATGAGATGCTCAGGGAGTATTTTTTGAAAGCGTTTCCGGAGGTGGAGTGGATAGTGATTTCGGCAAATGCAGGTTGCCCATTCGATCAGCTCAGGGCAGGCAGGTTGCAGGTTGCAGAAGTGCCGAGATTACCCTTCGGCTTGCGATCTTTCCTGACAACGCCCTGGTGGAGAACGCTCTTTACGCTGTGGAACAGTGATGGCATGGTCTTTGGCGGCGGAACCCTTTTAACAGATATTGAATCCATCAAGGCGCCGATGCTGTGGTGGTGGCACGCATTCTGGGCTCGACTCTTTCGCAAAAAAATCATTCTCGCGTTCCAGGGGATAGGGCCGTTTCGTACGAGAGCAGGGGAGTGGTGTAGTCGATGGGTGGTGGAACATGCGGAATGTGTGATCGTGCGCGACGACAAATCCCTGAAGCGCATTTCTCACTGGAAGAACAAAAAATGTGTTCAAAGTTTTGATCCAGCTATTAGCCTATTTGATAAAGAAAATTCAATTTCACAAAATGAAAGAACAAAAAAAGTGTTCATAATAATCCCGCGGGCAAATGCGACCGGTATGTTCTTAGAATCCTCTCGAGAGGTCTATGAAAAGCGGAAGGCGGAGTGGAGTGCGGTACGGATCATTTCTCTGGAGCCAGAAGACGCTGCTGAGCAGCAGATCTGCCGACGGCTTTCGCGGGAATTTCATGCGCTGGTTACGACTCCTCGTACATGGAAGGAACTTCAAGATGCACTACAGGATGCATCATTTCTCATTACCCAACGCTACCATGGGGCGATTGCGGCATTAGCAATGTGCATCCCCTTTGTCACTGTTCCACAGATGAAAGGGGACAAACTTGCGTCGATTGCACATATCCATCGCGATGATGCAATGCGGAAGATGAAGGAAGGAGAAGCTGCATTGAGGTGTGTTCTGAGCCCTTCAGTCTATCCGCTATAGCGTTTTCTGCTATAATCAGACTGATGATTACTGTCCTTTACCTTACCGATGCCGAGCGTGCTATCTGGCGGATGCTTTCTCAAGAAGCCCAAGAAGGTTGGACGATTGAACCGGAGAATGGCAATTTCCGTGATAGTCCGCAACGCAGGGAAATGCGCCTGCATTTACTGAAGCTCCGGGATCCGAAACTGCTCGATTTTCAGGAGAAGGCAAAAAAGGCGAACACCATGGAAGCACTTACCGCGCTTATCCTTACAATGGATTTGAAGAATGTGAATGACGCCGATGTGGCGGAACTCTTCTTTGCCATTGGGCCAGGACCTATTGGTAGAGTGGTGGAGTCGATACTTGCGACGGTGACGAAGGATGAAGACATTGAGGGTGTTGCGGCGCTGACGCTGATTCGCAGGTCTCTCTACCAGGCTATGACTCCGACATGACACTGCAATGGCAGACCTCTCCACCATGGACGGCACGGGCGCAACCAAAACCTTTACGGTCGGTGGTGTGGAAACCGTACCAGAATTCATCCCTACTCCTCAGCGCGTTTCCGAATATCTGGAAATGGACCATGAACAGGTACTGGCGGAGATGCAGAGCGTCGAGGGGCGCCAGCGATTGCATCAGACGCTCATCGAATATGAAGAAGATTTGCGCGAGCTGTATCCGACATTCAGCCCCGAATCCCTACAGGCGCAACTGGATCTCGTCGGTGAGACGCTTTTGGAGAAAGAACAATTTTTGCGCGATGTAGATTCTCCGGAGAAGAAGGGGATGTTTCGTAGAGTGTGGGAGAGCATGAAGGCCTTCCCGAAGCGACATCCCGTGATCACGTCGCTTCTTGTTGTGGCACTGCTCGCGGCAGGCGCATGGCGTATGGGATGGCTGCCGAAGTTCGATGGCTTCGGTTTTGGACTTGGCGAGGGCGGAGGAGGCGCCAGCGGTGGTGTGGCTGAAGGCGCTGCGGAGGGGGTCGCAGAAACAGTGTTATCGGGTCCCGAGCTCCTGCTCGAGACGGCAAAAAAACTCGTCACCGCGCCGGATGATTTTGTCACCATCGATAAGACCGTTATCTTTCGTGGGATTGCCTACGACCGTGAAAATCTACAACCGTTGCTGGAGGCAGTCGTCCAAGGATCCGGGATCGATACCACCGCCGTGCGTATCGTCCGCGATCCCACGTCCCGTTTTCTCACGGAGGCATATCTCAAGAGGATGCTCGTGCAGGATATCGGCGTGAAACCGGAGAATCTTATTATTCCCAGATTGCTGCTGGGGGAATGAGGAACGTGGTAGAGTGTCGCTGCCTTTTTCCGCATGGACATCCGCAATTTCTGCATCATCGCGCATATCGATCATGGAAAATCGACGCTCAGTGATCGCATGATGGAGATTACTGGCACGCTTCAGAAGCGCGAGATGAAGGATCAGCATTTAGACATGCTGGAGCTTGAACGCGAACGGGGCATCACCATTAAATTGACTCCGGTTCGCATGAGTTGGAAAGGCGTCCAGATGAATCTTATTGATACACCGGGCCACACGGATTTCCGCTACGAAGTCAGTCGAAGCCTTGTTGCTTGTGAAGGTGCTATCCTGCTGGTCGATGCATCACAGGGCATCCAGGCGCAGACGCTTGCAGTGCTGTACATGGCGCTTGAGGCGAATCTTACGATCATTCCGGTGCTCAATAAAATTGATCTGCCTTCAGCGGATCCTGAGCGCGTGAGTCAGGAAGTGATGAAGCTTGTCGGGTGCAGCCGGGAAGAAATTCTTCTGATCTCTGCCAAAGAGGGCAGGGGAGTTTCTGAAGTTCTCGACAGAGTGGTTCAGCGCGTACCAGCACCGTCGGGAAAACGCGCAGAGCGCGGGGAGCTGGGGGAAAATGGAACCTGCGCACTCATCTTCGATGCCATCATGGATTCTTACCGTGGAGCAGTAGCCTATGTTCGTGTGATCGGAGGAAGTTTTCGCAAAGGTCAGAAGGTGCATTTACTCAGAACGAAAACCACATTTGAAATTCAGGAAGTCGGGCACTTCAATCCGAAGTATGTTTCGGATGACGTTCTCGGTGAGGGGCAGATCGGGTACATCGTGACGGGAGCAAAGAACGTCCGTGATGTTCGCGTAGGAGACACCATTGCCTCTTCCCCGGAGATGACAGCGCTTCCAGGGTACGCGGAAGTACAGCCGATGGTCTTTGCAGGACTTTATCCCGTCGAAGCCGACGATTATCCGGATCTGAGAGACAGTCTCGAGAAACTCGCACTGAATGATGCAGCTTTACGTTTTGAAACCGAGCGGAATGCCGCCTTGGGGAATGGCTTTCGGTGCGGCTTTCTCGGGCTTTTGCACCTCGATATTATCCAGGAGCGCCTCGAGCGGGAATATGATTGCAATCTTATCGTGACGGCGCCCTCCGTACTCTACGAAGTGAAGCTGAGTGTGAGGAATCCTGCGGAGATCGTGAGGAGCAGCTTACTGAAGATTGACGAGCCCTCTGTTGCCCGCATTAGTAATCCCGCCGATTTTCCCGATGCCGCGCTCATTGAAGAAGTCCGCGAGCCTTGGGTAAAGATGGAGATCGTTTGCCGCAATGAAGACGTAGGGGTCGTGATGCAACTTACGCAAGCTCGGAGAGGAGAGTACAAGGGTCTTACCTATTTCGATGCCGATCGGGCACTTCTCAGCTTTGAAGTGCCGCTCCAGGGAATCGTTCTCGATTACTTTGATCAGCTGAAATCTGCAACGGCGGGATACGCTTCCATGAGTTATGAACACCTCGGGTATAGGGCAGGGGACTTGGTGAAGTTACAGGTTCTTCTTCTCGGGGAACCCGCAGACGCTCTGAGTACGGTCGTACACCGTTTAGAAGGCCATACCGTCGGAGAGATCATCTGCAAAAAACTGAAGGAAGTCATTCCGAAGGAACAGTTTCCCATTGCGATCCAAGCGGCGATTGGCGCTAAAGTCGTTGCGCGTGAAACGATCTCCGCCTATCGCAAAGATGTGACAGGGTACCTGTACGGAGGCGATGTATCCCGCAAGAAGAAGCTTCTTTCAAAGCAGAAAAAAGGAAAGAAGCGGATGAAGCAAATGGGGAGGGTAACCCTGAATCAGGAGGCGTTCCTTGCAGTATTAAAACGGTCATGACATTGGTAAATCTGTAGCGGAGAGTCGCGACTCTCCGCTACAGATTTGGTGATTTATTCATCGTCGGCTTCTTTTGCTTTGCTCTCCAGCAACCTCTTCCTTGCAGCCTCCACAAACGGTTCAAACACGGTTTGCAATATGCTTCCTGCAAGTGGCTGCACTTTATCAAACGGCGTTGCCTTTCCCTGCTTCAGGAAAAATTCTTGCAGCACAAATGTGGAAAGCTGCAGAATCGTTCCGTCGATATTCTTTTCATCGATCATGAGCGTTATCAAAATTCGCTCTGCATCGAGTGCCATGACCATCTGCATGCGAGTGATCCATTCGATCAGAGCGCGATTGGATTGCGCATCAAGTGCTCCCGTCTTCAGCAACGTCATATTTTCGTCGACAGTTTCCTTGGCCGTTTTCTGGAGTGTCTCCTGAAGATATTCCTGCACAGCGAGGAAACTTCCTTCGTCGATGAGGGAAATCACTGCAAGAATAAAGATGCTCGGGCAGTCGCGCGCGACGAGGCGCGAGATCAGGAGGAAGAGGTGCGTATTACTGTCTTGAGCGAGGAATTGTAAAATGACTCGTGCAACCTGGTCATCGCGTTTCTTACTGCGTTTCTCTTCGCGCCGGATCTGCGCCATTGCGGCTGCAGCCGCCGCAAAGCGTTGTTTCGCTTCTTCGGAAAGCTGCTCGGGTGCTCCTGCTATTCCTTCTCCGGGAGCGCCGATGTCGATACCGCCATTTTCAGACATGGGAAAATGGTACAGGGGGATGACACCAAATTCCATTGGCGTTTGTAGAGACGGCACGCGTGCCGTCTCTGATCCAACGGAGACGGCATAGCATGCCGTCTCTACGGATGCATTTACGCCTTGGTGGCGACCGGTTCAATGTGGATAACCGTTGCCCGTTCATGGCGTCCATTGAACTTGGTGATACGTTGTTGTGAAAATCGTACGACACCTGCTGTATCCGCATGGATGGTCCAGTCGCTTCCGATGTGTGTATGGAGACCAGGCCGATACCAAAAGCCCTTTTGACGGATAAGAACCGCTCCCGAAGCTACGACTTGCCCGCCATAGCGCTTTACGCCACGCCTTTTGGCTCTGCTATCTCTGCCGTTGGCGGTAGATCCACCTGCTTTCTTATGTGCCATAGTGGAGGCATTGTACGGATTTTGATAAGGGGTGCAAGCAAAGAAGTCGAGGAGAAATGCCTCTTGTGAGGCATGGATCAATGTGTATTTCTGTGAAGGAATTTGGAGATTGGTGCTTTTCCAAGCTATGCTTCCACTGCGGGGTGGAGCAGCCTGGTAGCTCGCGAGGCTCATAACCTCGAGGTCGCTGGTTCAAATCCAGCCCCCGCAACCAATTGCATGCAAAAATTCTTGCAAGGGGATGAGACAAATAAGACAATGATCTGCTATGGCAGACTCTTCTCTCGAAAAATTACAAAGTTTGATGACTGCATTGGATGATGCAAAAAAACTAAAACTCAATGTAACAGAGAGATTGATCGCCATTGCGCATGTGATTTATGCGTTTCAAGAAGTGTCACGCACGTTGCTTGGTGGCGTATTGTCAGGGCATGTGGAAACCGTAGATAAACTGTGGTGTGCATTAGAATCTCCTGTAAATGCTGCTCTTGGCCAGGTCATTGGTCATCTTACACATGATGCAAGGGCAGAAATGAGCGCCAAATTGGAGAAACAAAGAGAGTGGCTTGGGATCTTGGATCAATCTTCAGAAACGCCGGAGCAACGCGAAGAAATATATGATCAATCGCGGACTGCGGGACTTTTGGGATCCTATACAAGAGATCAATATTTGGCATCTTCAGACTTTGTTCGGGGTGACCGGCAAGCGGTCGATTTTCAATTAGGGCGTCTGGAGCAGGAGGCTCTAGAACTCGATCAACTTTTTCACACATTTGTTACTCACGAAAGTTCCCCATAATCACACCCCCCTCCGCAATTCCTCTACCCGTTCCGGCTGAAAAAGAAACAGCTGCCAGTGCTCGAGAGGTGGCATTTGGCGGAGGAGTTCGAGGAATCGTGCTTCCTGCTGTTGCACACCTGAGGCATCGAGCTCTTCACCGAAGGGGACTTCCTGTAGAGCGGGCGTAATGATCAGCACTTTTTCATGTTCCCTGACACGACCCAGGTTTTCCTTGGCATACTTATCTTTATGCTGCAGAGAATTCATATATTCAAGCTCTCGACGCGCTTCATCGTTCCTGCGAGCCATTGCGGCGTTTTGCTTGCGCATATCCCCGAGCGTCTGGTCAAAGAGGATATTTCTGTAGAAGGAGAGGGCAAGACCAAATGCCATAAAACCTACGACTGTGAGACCAATGACGATGGTTAATTGCCGGCTAAGGGGTTCTCCTGGGTGGAAGGCCACGAGCGGAATTGAAAATGAGGAATTGAGAATGGAGAATTGCATTGTAACGGTATAGTGGTGATGTGAAAATCTTTTGCTCCGGGATTGGTGGTATTGGGCTCAGTGCCTATGCAGCACTCATGCATGCACAGGGGCATACCGTCGTGGGAAGCGATCGGACGGAAAGCGAACTTCTCGATGATTTGCGGGCGCAGGGAATTGCCGTGAGCACGAAGCAGGATGGCTCTGCGATTCCGAAAGGCTGTGATCTTTTTGTCTATACCGAGGCACTTGCAGGGGATCATCCGGAGAGAAAAGTAGCGGCTGCGCGTGGCATCCGGTCAATTTCTTATTTTACGGCACTCGGTGAGCTTTCAGCGCCCTACAACGTCATTGCTGTCTCCGGTACGCACGGAAAGTCATCGACGACGGGGATGCTGAGTAAGATTTTGGTGGATGTGGGAACAGATCCGACGGTGATCGTAGGCACGAAGCTTCCAGATCTTGGTGGTCGCAACTGGCGTAGTGGGAAAAGCAAAATCTTTTTACTTGAAGCCTGCGAATACCGCAGATCGTTTCATGCGCTTTCTCCCGCATTGATTGTGATAACAAACGTCGATGGAGATCACTTTGACTACTATGCATCGCTTGATGATTACCACCGTGCTTTTACCGAATTTATCGAGCAGCTTCCTCCAAGCG
>VMGQ01000053.1 GCA_007376635.1 Candidatus Peregrinibacteria bacterium Greene1014_49 | reverse complement strand
AGACGCACTTTTTTTGGGCATGCAGAATTGGGAAGAGAATAACTCTTACCCTAGCCTAAAAGTCCGAGAATCATCTCTCATTATTTCCCTATAAACCCAGTTTTCATTCCGAAGCACCATCAGCGAAAAACGCGGGACGACATCGCTGAGCGCGCGAAATTGCGAGAAAAATGGGCGGGAAAAATCGAACGCCCGTCCGTACGAGAACTCATCCCATGCATCACTCCACCAGTATTCATTTTCATACACGGGAAAAGGAACATCTTCGGGAAACTGAGAGAAGATCATTTGCCCGGTCACCGAGGACGGACGACGATACACGTGGATCTGACGGATCGCCGAAAGTCTCCTTTGCTGACGACATGTGGGACAATGCGTTGGTGGAGGAAGTGAACACTTCACTCCGGCAAATACTGGCGAAATCGTGTCATAAAAGTGCAGATCGTCTTCCGTGACGGTGAAAGCTTTGCCGCAGTGAGTGCAGGGACGACTCATGACTGGATTGTTTCAGGAATGGAAAAATGATGCTAGTATTTTGAACATGCACAAGCATTCCTCGATCCGTCGCGAAGCGAAAAATGTAGCAAACGACACGTATATTTCTCAGGAGGGATGGAAAACGATCGTAGATTTCACGGACGGTGGAAAGACTGCAGGTGTATCCGTGGAGGATGTCATAAAGATGATCAAAAGAATGAAGCAAGTTAAGAAAAATCGTTGAGTGAGACTTGGTTCCTCTTAGGCATCTTGTTAGGATTGTTCCACTCCGGGCAATTAGCTCAGCTGGTTAGAGCGCCACATTGACATTGTGGAGGTCACAAGTTCGAATCTTGTATTGCCCACCAACATTCGTAGAACCAATCAAAAACTCTATTTTACGAATAATTGGTCTATTTTTTTGTAAACCATAAATCCCACATTTATCAAGTCCCCCCCATAGGCAAAAACCCCAAATTCGGGTATAATTTAATGATTTGAACACAAATACCACCACCACAGTCCTTATGCAGTGGGATGCCCTCGAGCGCCCGACCGTAGAGCGCGGCAATGTGTGGTATGCGATCGTCGGACTCGCAGCACTCGTTGCCGCCGTATGGAGCATCCTCACCGCCGCATGGACACTCACGATTGTCATCATCCTGAGCGGAGCGATGTACTTCCAGCATCTCAAGCTCCACGTCCTCAGCCGCCGCATTGTGATCCAAAAAGAAGGCATTGCCATCAATGACGTATGCACACCCTGGGAGCAGTGCTCCGGCTTCTGGATGTACCAACACGGGGAGCACACGATGCTCCACATCGAAAAGAGCCGCGGATGGGATCGGGAGATCGCTACTCTCATCGAAGGCCAAGATCACCGTGAAGTTGCGATGCTCTTAAGTGAGTTTCTTCCGTACCAATCCACGCGCCGTGAAAATGTACTTGACTCTATTATCCGTATTTGTAAACTATAGATGCTGCGCCACCCGCGCCGCGATCGATTCGCCCCCATGAACCCCGAAAGGGAGCAGCGGGAGGCTGCGTTTGCAAATGGGGATACAAATATTCCCGGGGGAATTCCTGAGGGAAACGAAGAGCGGCAGGAGTACAAAAAAGTGACACCGGATACTCGTACGGTGTTGGAGCGAATCTCCGCAGGGACATACCTTTCTGCAGAGGCGACGCTTTCCATAGAACACCGCGAAAAGATTCATGCATCCCCCCTCGTTCTCGATGCCTTAAGTGACATTGCTCACCCCAGTGCGCATGTGGAAGGAATCCTGCAATCAGCGATGGAGAAAGTAGGAATTCCCTCGATCACAGACGAAAGCGCAAGTAACAGCATAGCCGCGTGGCACAACGAACAGCGCGAGAAGAAAGTAGTACTCGATGAAGATATCGCAAAAGCACGTGCCGAAATTCTTCGGAATGTCACGGATGACCCCGAGACGCTTCTTGCTCTCATCCGATCATTGGAGGATCAGCGCAAACGGTATCGGGAATTCATCGAGAACGTGGACAGTCTTGATCCGGAAGGAAAGCCAGTCGATCCAGCGGCTCGTACAAGCGTGGAAGCCATGATCAAAAAATTCGCTGATCCTGCAATACAAGATGCTTCTGTCACCATTCCCAAACAATCGCAGAGCTCCGAAAGCCAAATCAAGCATAGCGTGCTGACGCGTGCAGATACTGCACAAAGTATTCAATCACTGATCAAACTCCACGGACAAGCGTCCGTGGAACAGTGGCTACGTCAAGCGCGCACGGAGGAAATCCGCTACATGCTGGATATCAAGGATCCGGATTCTCCAAGTGCACTGCGTCGCGGAATCAACCTGCTCAGCGACTGGAGCAAGCGCATCACCTTCAGCATGTTCCGTTGGAATGCGGAAGATAGGCAACCTGATGATGCGGAGAAACGAACAAAACAGAGTGACTATTTTGCGGAGATGGAAAAACACATCACGGGGTTGAAGGGCATCCTCAAGGAAAAACTTGAAGAGCGAGCCAATCATCTGAGCAAGCGCGTGGATGAAGAAATGCGCAAGGGGCTTTCGGAAGCCGCGAAACAAGGAATTGGCATTGAGGACATCACGAAGGTTTCTGCGAGCCAATTTGACGGAGAGATTGCAGAAAGGTTCGAGAAAGATCATTTCATCACGCTGGAAGATGCCATCGAGGAAATGAACGCCACCGTCGCGAGACTCAAGCAATCACGGGGACTCACAATCCACAGCAATGATTTTATCGACCGCGCTTCGGATGCTCTGGAGAGAATAGATGAACTTTCGGAAACAAACGTTCCTGATCTCTGGAAGCATGCGATCTCCGAAGCGCAGCGCAGGCATAAAGAAGTTCAAAGCTGGATTCCTGATTTCCTCAAGCGCTACAACGCTATCCGTCCGAAGCTCGATGACGAAAAGTCGGCATCGTTCATCGCCATGTCTACAGGCGCTAAGGATGGCGCGGAAGTCCGCACGCGTCTCGATGAACTTGCAGCAATGCTCCGCAATCCTTCTGCATTAGACCGAAGCGAGCTTTCCTATATTCAGGGAACCGTCTTTCGACTACTTCCTGCAATCGAGGGTTTGCTCTCGCGAAATTACCAGCGTGCCTTTGCATTACCACTACATGCATCCACACCGAGTGAATTTTCTGCGCACTCAGAAACTGTTTCGAACCAAATCACATCGATTGAAACACTTCTTGCGCAGTCCCGCATCCAGAATTCCGATGCATGCCGCACAGCTGGCATCCCGCAAAAACTTGGAGAACAGATGCACTCTGCCCGCGGCAATCTTCTACAAGCGGGGACATCCTTTGAAAAATCACGACAATCGCTGGAAGCATTACCTCCAAACGCTCCAGCCGAAGAAAGAAACCGCCTGGAAAGTATTCTCCGCGCAGCTTGCGGCCAAGTGGAAGCGGTACGGGTGGAAATGGAAGAATTGCGTAAGGCTCTCGAGTTCATCAAAACCCTTCCCACGAAAGCCGAAGACACGGATGCAGCCGTTGACGGCTATTGTGATTACGGAAAAACCAAAATCTATGTGAACAGGCAGCGGCATACGAGTGATGAAGCTGCTCAGCGAACCTTTGATCATGAATTCGGACACCTCGTTATCGATACGCTCACAGAACGTCATTTTGTGATGACAGGCACATTCGATAAGCAGCAATCGGAGATAGAGAAGGTTGCAGCGGAACGTGGTCCTTCGGGAGAAGACTCCGTGGAACAGATGCTCGAAACTGCGGCCAGACAATGGGCATTGGATCGAGAAAAAATAACGGCCGACGGTACGCTCATCGATGCACCCGGAGGAGGCGAAGCGTACTACCGCCGAAAACGATGGGAAGAGCTTCTCATGCAGTACGCAACGTACCGCAGCAAGTCTGAAGATACGGAATACGATGTGGAGAAAGACAAGGAATACACTCCAATCGTCCGCGGACTTTTCAATCTTCTTGATGCACAAACAATCCAAAGAGATGATCCTTCGAAGCCAGCAGACGATCTGCGTAATACATTACTGGCGAAGAGAACTGCACTCGCGTTCCTAACCGGAGATGAAGATGATGAGGATGGAGGTGAAAATGAAGTTGATCCAAACGCACCTGCTACCGAGAGAATTGCAAGACAGGAGGCACCGACGGAAACCCCACTCTCTCGAGAAGCTCTCAAGGGGCCGACTCTTGAAGACTTCACGAAACTGCGCAAAAGCATCAAAGTCATCCACGAATACTTCCACTCCTATCCGGTGAAAGAAGCTGGAGGACTTGGCGATCTCTATCAGAATGCGAAAGAGGGATACGATCAATACTTCCGACAGTTCAATGAACATATCCGGGCATACAGCGATCATGAGCACATGCCCGAACCCTATGTCCCGGAAAATGACGCCGATCTCGGCAGAATCATCGCACAGGCAAACTCTGTATTGGACAGTGAGCTCAAGGTGATCAAAGACTTCGATACGATGAAAATGGAAGCGGTGAATGATGCCAAGCCCGAGGGGAAAGAATTCTGGCTTTGGTTTACCAGAGACATCCAGTGGCTCTCCATCATGGACTACTGGACAATGGCAAAGGAAGGCTGGGAAGACGTCCAGCGTCTCTGGAAGCGCCGCGGAGAGAATGCGCGCGGTAAAGTCGGTGAACTCCTCACAGGCTGGATCAATGATAAGGTTCCCTATTTCGGACAGCTCAAGCACGAATTCCACAGGCGTCAGCAGTCCTCCGAACAGGAAGCCGTCGGTGTGTGGGAGAAAGCCCTCGAAAACGTAGACTCGTACGCGCTCATTGACCAGATCCCTCATGTAAATAATCCAGACCACTTGAAGGCGGTGATGGTTCTCCTCACAAAGCGCGGACGCCTGGACTGGGATGATCCAAAACTCTGGAAAGCGCTCAGCCGATTTTCACATTTCAAAATTCCCGAGAAAGAATGTCATCGGGATCCAGTGCTGCTCGATAAGTGGCTACAGAAAATCATCGCGGACATTTGGACCGATAAAGATCTCTACCGCACATGGAAAACAACCAATGAACACAGCTATGACTCCGAACGCGACAAGTACGCCGGCGTTGCAGACTATTTCAGCAGCAATGGACTGCTGGCACCACAGCTGGAATACATGTTGAAAACCTTCGTCATCGCCAAGGATAAACGGGACAACGGAGAAAACGTACCGATCCCCGACCAGGTGAATCCGCATCTCTACGAGGAACTCTTCCTCTACGCCATGGAACGCGGAAAGATGAGCATGGAGCAGAAGTTTTTCTTCCTCATTCAGGGACTGCGGTACAAGCTGATCCCCTTCGACCGTCTGGCAATCCTCAACAGTAAAATTTCCACAGAAACATTCCCTTTCATCGATTTCTTCTACCAGAGAAACAACGCTGTTTGGGAAATTGAAGAAATGGGTAAATCTATCCAGGAAAGAGACAATCCCTTCCAGGCAGGCAAAAAAACGACAGCTTTTCTGCTGGAGGAGGTGGCAAAAGATGAAGCCATGCGGCAGCGCGCCTTCAAAGTGATCAGCCGCAAGGGAAACCAGCTCGACCACGAAGACATCCCGTTCCTGATGGGAATTGCCGACGCAGGATCGCTCGACGAACTGCTGATCGTCTCCAGTGGACAACTCCAGCGCGTGACGCCCGAAGGATTGAAGAACGCGTATGTCGGCTACAACGACGTCTTTAAGGTGCACGCCATGCAAGCGGAAAAGCGCGGATCACTCTCCCCACAAGACATCGATTTCCTCAGCAGTCGTCTCTCTGCATTCGTTCATTACGATAATATCGTCGCACGTAAGGCTCATAACACCCCAAACCGTCCGAGTCTGAGCTTCGAAGCAATCAATAATCAGACCATGCCATCGGGAGATGGAAAAAAGCCGCGTCAGTTCCGTGATCCGATGCTCAAATTGGTCGATAGGGTGTTTATTGCCTATCAGGATGTCATCCTTAATGAACTGTCACACTCGCCGCATATCGATAGCGCAAGTGGCGAAACTAGTCAGACATTCCTGAAGAATTATCTTGGGGTGGATGCCCTGACGAACGAAAGAAAACGGAGTGAGGAACAGTTCACCCCAGGAAAAGAAGCAGCAGCGAGAGTCTGGAGCATGGGATCAAAAATGCCTGGTATTCTGCAGAAGGCCATACAGAGTGATGATGGTGATAGATTCGTAAGAATCCTCAAGGAAATGAAAGAGGACTTTGTGAACCAAGGTGAGACACAATACAAATTCATGGATATGCAAGAATTCGTCGGCCGGCAGTCACGATTCGAACATGCAAATGGCGGTGGCAACGGCCATGGGGGAGGACATTAACAGGTTGTGGTGTAGAGACGTGCCACTGGCACGTCTCAAAATTCATGATTTTCCGCACGTTTACAAACGATGATGGACGGCATCCTCGATGCCCGGCATTATTCTTCTATGCACGTCTCCATCCAACGCATCGACTCCACTCTTCCTCTTCCTGAATACCAGACCAAAGGCGCAGTGGGCTTTGATCTCGTCACCCGCGAGACAACAACAATCGCTCCAGGAGCTATCGGCCTTGTGCCGGGAAATGTGATCGTCCAGGTGCCGGAAGGATACGCACTCCTGATCCTTCCACGCTCTTCCCTCCCCCGCAAAAAAGCCCTTGTCTGTCCGCATTCGCTCGGCGTCATCGACGGGGATTACCACGGCCCGAAGGATGAAATCTTTGTACAAGTAAAAAACATTTCCGATGCACCAGTCACCGTAGAGCGCGGCGAACGGATCGCGCAGGGGTTATTCGTGAAAGTGGAAACGGCGCAGTGGAAAGAAGTGGAGAGCCACGGGGCGGAGACGAGGGGAGGGTTTGGGAGTACGGGGACGCACTAATCCCACTACCCCTCCTTCCCCCGACCCCTTCCTCCACGGGAGGAAGGGGAGCTCCGTTTCACGTGTGAACAAGTAACCTTCTTCCCTATTGCATGCATACAGAACACACACATCCCCCTCCTCCCGTGGAGGAGGGGCTAGGGGTGGAGGAGTACGCAAAAGCGCACCCACACGGGCGCGCTTCATGCCTTAGATTCTATTTACTAATCGGCTTTCGCATAAACGCCGGCACCTCCAGTTCCTCTTCACTGAAACCGGCTGTGGCCTTTGTAATATTCGCAGTTGGGCGACCTTCCTCACGCTTGGCTTCTGCCTCAACAGGATGCGATCCAAAGCTCTTCATCCGAGGCATTCCCATGGACTGCACCGTGGAGAGTGGTTCGGCATCAAATCCCGTTGCCACCACCGTACACTTGATCTGGCCAGTGTAGGCGTCATCGATGACGGCACCGAAAATAATGTTGGCTTCAGGATCGGCAGCTTCTGTAATAATGCGCGCAGCCTCATCGACTTCAATGAAGAGGATTCCGTTGGCACCATTGATGGAAAGCTCGAGAAGCGGGCTATCCACTGCAGCTCTAGCAGCCTCTGCCGCGCGGCTGTCTCCCGTACCGTAACCAATGCCCATGAGGGCTGTTCCCGCATCGCTCATGATGGCTTTGACGTCGGCAAAGTCGACGTTCACAAGCCCGTGAACCGTGATGATATTGGAGATACCTTCGATCGCATGCTGCAACACTTCATCGACGATCGCGAATGCCTCCGTGAGCGGCGTGGTCTTATCGATGAGCGAAAGAATTTTATCGTTCGGGATGGTGATAAGAGTATCGACTTTTCCGCGAAGATTAGCCAAAGCCTCTTCGGCCTGCTTTTTGCGCTTGAGTCCTTCAAAACTGAAAGGCTTCGTAACGACGCCCACCGTAAGAATACCCATACCACGAGCAAGTTCGGCCAACACCGAGACACTACCACTGCCCGTCCCTCCACCGAGACCCGCAGTAATAAAGAGCATATCCGCTCCGTCGATTGCTGCTTTGATCTCTTCAGAACTCTCCTCCGCTGCACGCTTGCCGATATCAGGATTGGCACCTGCTCCAAGTCCCCTGGTCGTCCCACGACCGATCGTGATCTTTTTCCCTGCCGGGTTATGGTAGAGCGCCTGGATATCCGTATTCACAGCGATAAATTCCACACCCTGTACTTTGTTTTCCATCATGCGTTTCACCGCATTGCAACCAGCACCTCCGGTACCCATGACGCGGATATCGGCACCTGGAGACATATCCGGACGCACTTCCTGCGTGGTTACCGAGGAGGCGGCAGAAGTACTTCCGGAACTGGAACTACTTTTAGA
>VMGQ01000052.1 GCA_007376635.1 Candidatus Peregrinibacteria bacterium Greene1014_49 | reverse complement strand
CACAGCTGGAAAGTTTTCCCGAAAGATGGATGTGGCCATCAGAGAAAGGGGAAGAGGATGGAAGTTCTCATCCTATCTCACGATCATGGACACTCTCCCTCCGGGAGAGAGAAACTCGTCGCACGCTTTCTATCTATGTTATAATATAAGGAAAGTATGAAACGCCTCGCCATCTTCTGGCTCCTCGCTCTCGTTCCCGTAGCAATCCTCGGAACGCTCTATCCCGAGCGCCTGATGAAGAGCCCCGCTCTGGAAACGCGCTATGCGTCCGTCCACGGCGCAAACATCACCGTGTTCGTTCGCGACGGTTGTCCGCACTGCGCAGACTTCGAGGAATTTGCGACCGCTGAAGGATGGTCCGTCGAATACCACGAAATCACGGAAATCGGGATTCCGGAGCTTTTTGCAAACGTTCAGGAACATGCACCTACACTGCAACAAGGTGTCCCTACGATTATCATTGATGGGAAAATCATGCAGGGATATGAAACCGATATCACGACAGGATTGCATATAAAAAACATGGTCGAGGAATGCGCCATGTCCGACGAAGGTTGCCTCCCCTTCCGCGATTTTCTCGCAAGTGATGTGATGGACGTGGAAGTGATGAGTGCCGCAAATGCGACATGTACCGAGCACTGCGAAACCGATACCAGCAAGTACACGCTGAACCTCTGGTTCCTCGGACCGGTGGATCTCACGATCATGTCGCTCCCGACACTTTCCATCCTCCTCGGCTTCCTCGACGGATTTAATCCCTGCGCGATGTGGGTACTGATCACGCTCCTGACGCTGCTCATCAACACGCATGACCAAAAAAAGGTATGGATCATAGGCGGGACGTTCCTCTTTGTGAGCGGCGCCGTGTACTACCTCTTCATCGCTGCATGGCTGAATGTCTTCCTCCTCATCGGCTACAACATGTGGGTGCAGAAAGTGATCGGCCTTGTGGCGATTGCTGGCGGCGGTTTTTATCTGTATGAAGCCTTCGGCAAAGACCCGAACCAGTGCAAAGTGACCAATCTTTCCAGACGCCAACGCATGATCGCACGCATGAAAGAGATCATGAATTATTCGGCATGGCCCGCAATGATTCTTGGAGTAGCAATTCTCGCAGTGTCCGTGAATATGATCGAGCTTGTCTGTACGGCAGGACTGCCCGCGATCTTCACGCAAATTCTTGCATTCAATAACGTCACCGATCTCGCGCGCTACGGCTACATCGGACTCTACATTCTCCTCTACATGATCGACGACTTCGTGATCTTCGCGATTGCCGTCTTCACGCTGCATGCAACGGGGATGACCACGAAGTACCGGAGATTCACGCTGATCTTCGGAGGGGTGCTGATGTACCTACTCGGATCGCTTCTGATCTTTGCGCCGGAGGCGCTGACGTTTAGCTAATATTGAGCAATACCTACTTTTGGATAATCTTGCACATGTTATTGACTTTTAAATAAATATGTTAAAATGCATGCATGATGCACTCGCAGCCTAGAGAATTATCCAAGAGCGAATATTTTTCCATCGATGAACTACGGGCAACTCTCCTAAGGGCAATGGCTTTGCCGATTGATCAAACCATCACCATTCCCTATAGCGATACCCTACTGATTCAAATAGAAAGACAGGGGAATGGGCTCAGATTACGTGCGAAAACACATGATGATTCGCATGCGATCGTAACCGCGCATATCAATACAACATCCCACCCTGACGCTTTTGAGGGAGAGATCTATCTGAAGTCACCAACGAACGACAGACGTAATGGCGCAATCATTGATCTAGCGTCAGTAGAAGGCACTTCACCCGATGAACTGGACTCCATGCACGCTGTTGCCCGTGACTTTCTCCTGAAAGCGCAAGAATGCATCCGTGCATACATTGCTCAATTAGAAAGCCATGCACACTATCGTCCCCGAAAAGTTACAGAGCAGCGTGCCAAAGTTACTCGAGAAATGCGGAGACTGCTGGGTATTAAATAAGTGGAGGTGCCGGTGGGAATCGCACCTCTCCAGTAATTGCAGCTTTTACTACAATGGTCACATGCAAGAAAACGCGGAGCAGCTCCATCCATCGGAGAAAGACCCTGCGCAACTCTCCCGCAGAGCATTCCTCTCCTCTGCCACGGCAGCCGCCCTTGCATCAATGCTGTCTTCCTGCGGAAGAACACCTCCAGTCATCCAACAGAAAACTGCTCCATCAGTAACTCCACCACTGCAAGATGTTCCTCCACCGCCTCCGGAAAAACCGCTGGAACATCCCGAGAGGATCACACGAGCCATTGAGCTTCTGCGGGATCATCCTGCATGCCAGAAGATCTGGACGATGCCAGGAGACGCTCTGGAGCAACAAAATTTTCATAACACAATCGTGCACATTCCCTACTGGCACGCGGAACTGGAAGAACTATCAGAACGGGAGATTGTAGCACTCCACAATACCCTGCGACTCTTCGATGTTCTCCATGATGCAGGAATCCGAACATTCCACTGTGAAGGCATCCCCATGCAGAAACACCGGAATAATTTTCTGCCAACAGGCGATGAAATGCAGTCTTATCCGTTTGGCAGAAGCTATCTCGATCTATCGGATGGACAACGCGAAGCAATACGCACGATGCGACGTATTCCATCGCACGAGTTCCGATCCCAGATATTGAGCAGTAAAGATGTATTCCGAAAGCACTTGATTGCAGCAGGGACAAAATTTCCCACGCTTGTCGCGCGCTGCTGGGAGGGCGACTCTGCCACTGTCTGTACCGGATGCGAGGATCCTTCGCGGTACATGCAGCTCAATACATTTCTTCTGGAACAACTTGAGCCCACGCTGCGGCGCGCGGAGCCGGCTCTGAGAAGACTTCTCAGCATTCCCGATATTGAGCACGCAGCCATCGCTGAAACCCGTGATGCCTCTGGATTTGTAGAGGCGTTCTCCATTGGCAATATCCGTTTCACTGTTGATGAAATAGACGATCTCGCAGAAGCACGTACCCTGTATGACAGCATCATCGATTCTACGCCTCGAGCGACACACGATCCACGCTCGTGCCAGTACCGCGAAGATTTTATCGCACGATCGTTGCCTCCGGAAGGTGTACTGCTCCTCGGTGCAAGGCACACCAAAAATTTTGCCGAGTATCAAAAAGAGAGAACTATCGTCATCATCGAACCGACGGGCTTCGACCAGACCTTGTACGATGAAACGGCAGTGGTACGTGCGTTGAAAATTCTGCTGAGAAGATTGCGGTATTGAATATTGCTCCTTGGGATCAAGACCTCGATCTTGTATTGTATATTGCGGATTATTGCTCCAGGTGCCGTAGCCAAGTAGTAAGGCAGGGGTCTGCAAAACCCCCATGCGTGGGTGCGATTCCCACCGGCACCTCCAATTATTTTTCTTTGACCGGCTCCGTCAGCGTAAATCCTTCCAATATCGCCAGTATCTGCCCCTCCACGGCATCTTCAATTGCTACCGGAGTTGTCGCCGTCATCGTGTATCCCTTTTTCCCCTTCGGGAAACTCACTTGGTAATACCTCCTACGCGGTTCTCCTGTATCCGGCTGCGCAGTAAAGATATGCAGAGATATTTTTTCTTCGTCGATCCGGATATCACGGCTATCCACCTGCTCGTAGCCTGGTAATACCGAAACTGAACGAATGCTCGCGGCACTGTAATCCTGAGCACTCACTTCCTGGCTCATGACCTCGCGCGTTACAGCAACAGTAGGAAACTGTCCGGAGACGGCTTGTTCAGCCTGAAATGCGACAAGAGTTTCTGAAGGGACTCCACGCTGCAGCAGCGTCTCACTATCGACAACAATCCAGTTCTCCGGAAGACATGTGCCCACTTCGCCATCCCAGTAATCTTTCACGCATGTACTCACCGTAGCGCTACTTCCTGAACACGCCGTAAGGGAGACGATACCCGCTACGAGGAGAAGAACACTCTTACGCATGGCAAGGATTGTACGCTGCAGAGGTTAGGCGCAGCATCCTAAGTTGTGTGGAGCGATCTTCCATCTCCAATACTTGAATAGCAGAGTCCTGGTGCAGCTAATGCAGCTTTTGCAGCTCCTGCTGCTCAAGGAATGATCTTGCGATCCATAATGACAACTTCGGCAAATTATTGCTCTATACATCTCCATGGATTGAAGAAAACACGCTTTATTGGTAGAATGATTGGATTTATGCACAAACATCTTTACCCGATCACCGCTCTCCTCCTGATCCCCCAGATCGTCCTCTCTGCGGGCGCGCTGGAAATTGCCGATACTATCGCGGGCTTAGGAACAACGGTAATCGTGCGCGGAGGGGAAGCCAATGCATCGGTACAACTCACGGTGGAACCTCCTTATGGACCGCAGATCGCACTCAGTGCAAAAACCGATGCCACAGGAAACGCGAGCGTGCGGATCGACGGAGCGGATACGGAAATCGCAGGAACATATTCCGTAACCGCTGCTCTGGAAAACGATGCCACAGATATCCAAAATACATTTGATGTGCATCCCGACTCCATTGATGGAATGGCAAGCACCCTCGAAACAAGTGGTGTCGCACTTACAGCAAACGGCAGTGACGAAATCACGGTGCGAGCAGTGATCCGCGACCGCTACGGAAACCCTGTTGCGAGCCGTCGCATCGAACTCATCAGTAACCGCCCAGGGGACACCGTTGGAACCCTTACCGGAGAAACGGATACCCAAGGCGAGCAGCTCTTCTCGGTACGGACTACGGAACCCGGAGTGATCGATCTCCGCGCAATGGATCTTCTGAGTGGAAAACTTCTTGGATCATCCGTACAGTTGAGTGCTGATTCTTCCTACGCTGTCGGGGGAAACACCGTTACGACAGGAGGACGTGCTTTCATGGCATCTGTGTACGCACCGACTCGATCCACCGGATACAACACCTACGCGCCAAGCACGCTTTCCGGCCGCCGCTTCTTCGGACAAATCGGCTCTACATTCGACGTCGTCCATCATTTTGAAATCATCCTCGATCGCGGAGTGAAGGAGGTCGCTGTGTACGATCCCCTTTCGCTCGAGATCCATGCAGTGGATCGCAGCGGCAACGTAGTCGAGGACTACACGGGAACGGTGCAAATTTACACAACGGATCCCGAGGCGCTCTTGCCAAGCGAAGTGCGCTTCACCCCTGGAGACTTCGGCATCAAGCGGCTGAGTCTATCGCTCCGATTCCAAACTGCCGGTGAACCCAACGCCATTGGAGAGCCGACCCACGTCGTGCGTGTCGAAGAAGTGGGATCGTGCGCCTCGCCATCTGCAGCCGGATGTGTCTTTGGGGAACTGGAGGTGATCGTCGGTAGTGGAGACACTTCCGGGGATCCCGGACGCCAGATCACGGTCACCACGCCGTCGCAAGACAGCATGGTCGGCAGCGAGAACATCTCGGTAGAAGGAAAAGGTCCTCCGTTTGTGAACCTGGAAATCACCGGAGGCGCACAAGATGTTTTTGGAGAAACCGATAGCGGCGGGAAATTCGTACTCGCAGTGACATTAGATAAGAGACAAACAGATCACACGTTGCGAATCCGTGACGCCTCTGGACGCTTCGACTCTGGAAATATCCGCGTACGTCTCGATGCAACCGATCCTGAAATCGGCGAAGTGACGTTTGATCCTCCTTCCCCCGAAGAAGGAACGCCCGTGACTGTCATCATCCAGTCTGAACCAGGTCTCGCTTCCATGAGTATCATCCTTGAGGAGTTAGAAACAGAGCTTGAAGCGACAAAAACCGCTTCGGGAACGTACGTCGGCATCATCACGGCTCCCGTGGTAGGGACAACTATGGCGATCGTACGAGCGACGGACAAAGCGGGAAATGCCGGCGAAGCACGCGTGCAACTGACCGTGGAACCAAAAGCCCTGCCCACGGTGACAGGGGTGCGCGCAACGGCAAAGATCGAACAAGTGGATCTCACATGGACGCCTGCGGAAATTCCCGTGGACGCCTACCGCATCTACGTCGGCATGGAGCCGAGTAACTACAGCAGCTACCTCGATAGTCCCGATCCCCGCGGGGGTGCCACGATCGGCGGACTGAAACCCGGAAGCACCTACTACTTCGCCGTGACGGCGCTCCAGGAAGACCGTGAAAGTGAAGAGAAAAGTCTCGAGATTTCGGCAACCGTGCTCGGGCTCACCCTCGATGTCACGCCCCAGGATGGCGGCCTTCTTCTGGAATGGTCCTCACTCGATACGGATATTCCCCTCTCCTCCTTTATTCTCGAGTACGGTGTGGAGGCGGGAAACCTGACCGAGAAGCGCACACTGAACGGTGATCTTCGCGCCTATGCACTTCGCGACCTCCTCAATGACGTCACCTATCTTCTGAAACTCACACCGGTGACCACGACCGGCGATCTTCTGGAAGATCTCGCAGCCGAAGGAAGTGGAGCACCCTCAGGTACCGGCATTGGATTTAAAACCACTTCTGCAGACCCCGTCCCCTTCTCGACGACGACTGGACGTCCTGGATCTTCCGGAGGAAATGGCCTTATTCCCTCCTCGGGAACCGTCCACAGTGGTGCACCGGCTACGCCCGGCGTAGGACTCCCGCCCATTGCCTGGTGGATCGCAGGATCGCTTGCAGCCATCGGCTTCTATATACACTGGCAGCGCAGGAAGACGATGCAGATGACACTGCACTTTCTCCAGAGCATGGAGACGCAATATAAGAACATTTGAGTGGTAGGATGGTTGAATGGTTAGGATGGTTAGGCGCAAGCGAATGGCATCCAACACCTAACCATCCAACCATCCTAACCATCCAACCATTCATGACACCGAAGCAATCCAAACCGCGCACAATGTCTATAGGAGGAGCAACGTATGATCTCTTCGTCCGTATTCCGCATGAAAAGATCCACGGCGACGAGAAATCCCCCTTTTTTACGCTGCCCCTCGGAGAAAAGATCCGCGTGACGGAAGTGCTGGAAACATGCGGTGGCGGCGCGAGCAACACATCAGTCGGGCTTGCACGCCTGGGGTGCGACGCCTCAATTTCATCGGTCGTCGGCGCGGATCAGTGGGGAGATAAGCTTCTCCAAAATTTCCGAAAGGAAGGCGTGGACTGTAAAAGTCTCACGATTGTGGAGAAGGAAACAACGAGTTTTTCGATCATCTTGAGTGGGAGCGGCGGCGAGCGGGTGATCCTCTACGAACCGGGAACCAACGAGCATCTGCACGATGCGATTTTTGATCGTGCCGCGGCTGCGGAAGTCGACTGGATGATCCTCAATCATATTCAGGAGCAAGCCTGCGTGATTGAAGATGATCTCATCGAGATCCTCACAAAAAAAGAAGTCAAACTCACGTGGAATCCCGGTGGCTCCCAGATTGAAGGAGGAATCCGCGAGAAAAATATCCGTCTGCTTCTGAGCCACACTACACTCCTTGTCTTGAATAAAGAGGAAGCACTGAAATTTACAGGATCCCCTAATGTTCAAGAGGCTCTGAAACAGCTTCTTCTCTGCAATGTCCAATACATCTGTATTACGGATGGCAG
>VMGQ01000051.1:6286-25244 GCA_007376635.1 Candidatus Peregrinibacteria bacterium Greene1014_49 | reverse complement strand
AAAGCATTCCTCCATTGATCGCGCCGACCTCGAGAGGTAAGCGCGTCTTTTCATCAATCGGCGTCGTGTGAATGCCGACATAGGTCGAGCCATCCGGCATCGGCCAGTCCTGGAGATTCCATCCGAAGGTGCTGTAAAACGCCCGCGCGCGCGCAAGATCATCAACTGGGAGTTCGAAGTGGACGACGCCGTTCATAAGCTTTGGGGGAAAGAGACAGAAATGTACTCCAAAAAGACGATTGCCGATCGGAACAATGACCACAAATTCGTTGACAGGTAGCCAAAAGTAAGCAGAATGCTTCGGTCAGGATGTCTGCTTTCAGAATGAGAGTGGAGCCTGGCAATGTTCTTTCAGAGCATCGCGGTTGTACGTTCTTTCGGCTCGCCGATGGCTGTGTGCGCAGATGATTTCTGCCTACTCCGCCGTTGGTTGAGACCGAGAGAAATCCATGCATGGTTCTGGAATGGTTTCCAGATATCTCTTTGGTTTTTTACCACAAGGCCCCTCAGCTCCTGGGTTAAGGAGGAAGGTGATGTATGTCGAACGATCCGAATGCGGCCAATGTGGCTGCGCCCCCGAAACCGCCGTACGAGTTTGCACGGCATATTCCCGATTTTCTGGCAGATCGGAAACGAGTGCTGGATCATCGGGGAAACGTGGCAACGAACTGGGATGGCATCTACGTCGCAGAGAACGCCGATGGCGATCTCGACGACTTGGATCATTTTGCACATCCGAGCTTCATCTGCTGCAAACGAAAATCGTTGCTGGGTCAGACGATCATTGCCCGTCTCATGGGCTGTGAAAAGGGACATTCAGTCCTGATCGTGTGCCACGCGCCGGGAAAAGGAACGCGGATTTTGGGAATTCTGCACAACTCCGTCACCATCACAGACGGAGGAGAGCAGGCCCCAATCGCGTTCGGCGTGGATCAAAAGGCCGCTGCGGTCGTCATTGATCTCGGTGTCTATTACGGCATTCTGCCCAGCGATGCGAGCTTGCAACAGGAACTGCTCATTGCCTTCCAATTGTACCGGGACAAGAAGGCACGCAAGCATGATCGCTGCTTCGACAGCTCGGTCAATGGCTACTGGAACGCGATGATCTCGGCCATGACGGGCGGCATCAGCCAAGAAGAAGCTCTCGCGCTTTGCGAGAAAGCCTCTCACCCGTTCTGTCCGGACGTTGTCCCGTTGAAGTATCCGCGCATCCCGACGGATGCGGCGGCATAATTCACGTCAATTTCAAAGAGTGTCTTAGGAAAACACTCAACCGCAAGCTCTGAAAGAAATCCGGCCGACTTCATGTCGGCCGGATTTCCCATGCTTACATTTTGCATGTCCAAATTTCCGGTCTACCATTCCTCTGTGATGCACGTGAAACATCTCCGCCGCAATCTCTCGCTACTCCTTGTGATCGCCGCCGCAATGCTCGCTGCGGGAATAGCTGTAGGAGTGCAGAATGAATCATCGCAAACACCCCAAATCGATTTCTTCGACGTGGACACGCATAATTTCATCGCAGAAACGCACGGCATCAAGCGCATGGAAGTGTGGATGGTGCCGGAGAAGAGCAAAGGGGAACAGGATTGGAAAACACTTGGCCTCATGCAGCGCAATTCGCACTGGTTTTCTTGGTCCGCGTGGGAACTGCCGATTCCCAAGGAACCCGTCGTAGCGTATCAGATAATGGTGCGGGGATATGACGCCTCGAATGTGGAAATGGATCGGGTGACGCTGCCGTGGATTGGAGAGAAGATGCTGAAGAAAGAGGTTTGGGGAATTGAGAATTAAGAATGGAGAATGAGAATGAGCATCGTTGCGAAGCTGTATGAATTTTTCCAAAAAAAGCTTTTGACTCTGTTTTATTCCTCGGTACATTGGAGACAATCACGCCCGATGGGATTTCGATCCCGTCGGGATATTTTTTATGGTGAGCGTGATAGTGCGGTTACGCGAGAATGTCATCAGTTGCTTCTTGTGGTTTCCACTTTTTGCAAAGAAAGTGAAGAAAGAAACATCCACCTTCGTCCTGCGGGACTACGGCGGACAGGTCGGTCGCATTGGAAAAGTCGCCTACGCATCTGGCGCGAAGGGAGCGGAAAATGCGAACCTGCCTGCCGGCAGGCAGGCTCCTCGCTCGCTGTGGCTCGTCGCTCAGACAGGGCATTTTCTTTCACTCCCTTCGCTGGATGCGTGACGGCGCTTTTCCAATGCGACCGTCCCTGTTGCACTCGATGAGAGACAGTACTATTCCAGCGCGAACATGCATATGGTTGGATCGACCTTTCTGCCTATTTCTCAACGTGGGCTCCCCCTTCCTCCCGTGGAGGAAGGGGTCAGGGGATGGAGGAGATACGAGGGTTGGGTGAGGGAATTTTCCTACAAAGCCGCGCAGTTTGCAGGTGTAGACGCATCCAAACAGGCTTGCTTGGTATCATAGACTCCGTGAGGCGTATAGCCAGTCGAACATCCACGCGCCTGACAACTGCAAGTAGTAAGCGAGTTATCCTTGCAACGAGTCCACTTGCAGGAAGTTTCCGGTGTGGCGCAATCTACGTGCAATGGATGTGTCGCGTTGGGATAGAAAATGCACAAACTTGGAAGAGTCGGTTGCTCGCACTTGCCGGTATTATAGGTTGGATACCAGCAATTCACAGGGTCACAAGTGCCGCCAACATGGCAATTGCTATTCGTCGCACCGAAGGAGGCTGCGGAGGACGGCGGTGGACAAGTGTAGCCATTAGGATTCAGAGAAGAGGAAGATGCCACGATCAAAGAACCTGTTGAAGAGCGTGCGGAGGATCGAGAGGAAGACGAGGAAGCTGTAGAAACAGCATTGGCTTTGCAACTACAAGAACCAAAGAAAATGGTGAAGAAATTTGGTTGGCAGCTATTCCCAGCCGTGCATGGAAATGTCGCCGTATCTGTCGATAGCGAGCAATTGGGCTTTATGCGGGCGCTACAGAGCGTCATCACTTGTCCCTGCAACTTGTGCGAACCAGAAAACAAGCTGTACCCCGCTCTCTCAAGAAAAAATGCTCCAGCAATAAGCACGACAACCACTGTCGCAAACATAATGGCACGGTTCTTTGTGATACTGGAAGCGGACATGATGGGAACACTACGCCCCCCAATCAAACGACGTAGAGGTTGATCCAATTCAACAACTCCTTCCAAAGCATCCCATCGAACTACCCCTCGCCCCCCGCAGGGGGAGAGGGTTGAGTGAGGGGGATCTTCAATTCTTCTAATGCTCTCTTCGCATCCACCTCCAACGGACTACTTTCAACGGCTCTCTGATATGCCTGAATCGCGAGCGGTATTTTCCCCTGTGCGCGCAGTATCTGCCCCACGTTGTACCACGTCGTCGCATCATCGCGGATGGCGAGTGCTTTGCCATAGGAAGCAAGCCCTTCGTTGAGTCTCCCTTGGTGCACATACTCGGTGCCGATATTGGTCCAGGCGACATACGCATTCGGTTGCACTTCGGAGACGTGTGTGAAGAGCGCGAGCGTATTTTTCCAAACGAGCGACTGTCGGTAACTCAACATGCTGAATACCGTGATCACAATACTTATGACTACCACCGTGCTTTTGGGAAATGGCTTCATCCAACGAGCACCCAGCAAACTAGTAACGAGTAACAATCCTACTGACGGCAAATACGCGTATCGATCCGAAGTGACGTAGATATCCAGAAGCTCATTATGCCCCTTGAGGACGTTACTGAAGCTTGGGGCAAGAAAGAGGAAAAACCACATCCAGGCGAAGAGCGGGAGACGCATATCCTTTTTCCATGCCAGCCAGACCACGACCAAAAAGACGAAGAGGACGAAAAGGACGGAGAGGAGCAGCTCGGGAGTCGTGATGCTGATGGGCTTCGTGAAGGGATACAGCGCGGAGAGATGCACGGGGAGGAAGAATTTCTGAAGGAGTAGGGTGACCGCGCGGCAGCCGATCAGGATTTTTTCGTAGAGGAATCCGGTATTGGCGATTTTTCCGCCGAGAGCGATGATGCCGAAGATAATGCTCAAGCCAAAATAAGGCAATGCTCGCTGAAGCATCTTCCGATCCATCTTTTCGCCACGATACCAATCCATCAGCGGCAACATCAGCGGCCAAGTTATGACGGAAACTTTACTCAGAAGCGCCAGGGAAAATGCCACAACGCTCCACCAATATTTCTTTCGCATTTTTTGGTCTCCCCGCGATTGCAGATAGAACAAGACTGTCCATAAAAAGAAAAAGGTCGAGAGCACATCCTTGCGAGCTGCAGCCCAGACAACGGCTTCGGTGTGAAGAGGATGGATTGCAAAGAGCAAGGAAAATGATACTGCCCACCAATCACAATGATGGCTTTGATCTGTAGCGGAAGATCGCGATCTTCCGCTACAGATCAACCTACGCAACAGAAGAAACACCAACACTCCATTCCCCACATGCAACATCAAATTTCCCAAATGGTATCCAAACGGCTCCAGCCCCCCGATCATATAATTGACCTGATAACTTAAAAGCGTCAGCGGGATATACAGCTCCGGATCGTACGAGGTGAACGCGGCGCGGATATTGCTCCAGGAAAGCCCGTGCACAATCGGATTATCGACAATCAGAAGCCGGTCATCCCAGGTCACAAAACCATTTCCGAGAGATTGGGCATAGACGGCAATTGGCAAAAGAAGGCATAAGCCAATAACAAGATTACGACGAAACATCTCCAATACTCTAACAGGTGGCGGGGCTCCGCGCGCCACGGGGGGTGAAGGGGAAGACCCTGTTTCCGCCGCAGCGGAGTCGAGAGAGAAACGCCGAAGCCTTGGAGGCGTTTCTCTCGAGACACAGGGTCGGGTGGAGGGGTTTTGGCGCGCGGTGCGTTTTCTTTCGCCCCTTTCTTTGTCGGGGAGACAAAGAAAGGGGCAACCAAATAAAGCATCAAGGCAGAGATTTTGCGCATGCATAAGTGGGGAGTACCATTATGGAATGGATGGCTCAGAAGTTCATTCGGCTTTGCAACAAAAGCACATCAATCCATGGGAATCCATCGCAGTTGCAGAGGGTCTGCTTTCTATCCAAGAACTTCTACGGCAACTAACAAAAGATGTTGATCAAGAGAAACCTTGACGCCACCAGTTAGCACTCTATAATTCCGACTGCTAACGGAGCAATGCTTCTCCGAGAAGCCCATTTCTTCAGCACTTCTTTAACCCTTTTCTCCTTCCGACTATGGCAAAAGATGACATCCAACTCGCAATCCACCTCCAACCCATCGGCGACCGCGTCGTCGTCCGGCCTCTCGAAAAAGAGCAGGTCACGGCGTCCGGCATCGTGATTCCGGATACCGCTTCCGGGGAAAAACCCCAGGAAGGCGCTGTCGTAGCGCTCGGTAAAGGCGGCATCGGCAAAGACTGTAGCAATCCTACAGACTTCCTCAAAGTCGGCGACAAAGTTCTCTTTGGCAAGTACGCCGGCGACGATGTGAAGCTCAAAGACAAGAGCGGTAAAGACGTTGAAGTAAAAATTCTTCATCTCGACGCCGTCCTCGCGATTGTTAAATAAGTATTGAAGTTTTTCCTGCCTTTTCTGCCCTCTCTTCTACCTTTCTAACCTCTCGTTATCATGGCAAAACAACTCCTCTTCGGTACCGACGCCCGTCAAAAGATTTTCGCGGGTGTCACGCAGCTTGCTGCAGCCGTCCGCGCGACGATGGGTCCTAAAGGGCGCAACGTCGTCATTGAAAAGAAATACGGCGGACCGACTGTCACCAAAGACGGTGTCACGGTCGCCAAGGAAATCGATCTCGAAAACCCTTGGGAGAACCTCGGGGCACAGCTCGTGAAAGAGGCTGCAACCAAGACGAATGATGCGGCAGGAGATGGAACGACGACGGCCACCGTCCTCGCACACGCCATCATGGAGGAGGGACTCAAGCACTTGAGCTCCGGCAGCAATGCTATCTCCATCAAGCGTGGTATCGATAAAGCCGTAACAAACGTCACAGAGCACCTCGAAAAAATCCGCAAGAATGTGAGTAAGAAAGAAGAGTACGCAGCTGTTGCTACGATTTCCGCCCAAGACGAGGAAATCGGCAAAGTCATCGCCGAAGTCATCGATGAAGTGGGCAAAGACGGCGTGGTCACCGTAGAAGCCGGCCAAACCATGGGTCTTGAAAAGGAATACGTCGAAGGGATGCAGTTCGATCAAGGATTCATTTCTCCGTACTTCGTGACGGATACGGGACGCATGGAGGCAACATTTGAAAACCCCTATATCCTCATTACCGATAAGAAGATCGGTTCCATCCAGGAAATCCTCCCCTTGCTCGAAGCTCTCGCGCAGCGCGGACGAAAGGAACTCGTAATCATCGCGGAGAGCGTGGATGGCGAAGCACTGGCAACGCTTGTCGTGAATAAGCTCCGCGGTACGTTCTCCACACTTGCGATCAAAGCTCCTGCCTTCGGCGACCGTCGCAAGGAGATCCTCAAAGATATCGCTCTCCTCACGGGCGGACGCGTGATCTCGGAAGAAGTTGGCTTGAAGCTCGAAAATGCAACAATCGAAGATCTCGGTAAGGCTCGCAGAGTCGTCGCCGACAAAGATAACTGCACCGTGATCGGTGGCAGCGGAAAGAAAAAGGACATCGAGGACCGCGTTAATGAAATCAAAGTCCAGATCGAATCCACCAAGTCCGATTTCGATCGTGAGAAACTTCAGGAACGCCTCGCGAAGCTCAGCGGTGGTGTCGCCGTCATCAAAGTCGGTGCAGCCACGGAAGTCGAGCAGAAAGAGAAACAACACCGCGTAGAGGATGCGCTCTCTGCAACCCGCGCCGCAGCCGAGGAAGGCATCGTCGCTGGAGGAGGCACAGCCTACATCCGTGCACTTCCAGGGCTTGAAAAACTTCTGAAGGACACCAAGAGCATTGATGAGAAGCTCGGTATCGAGATCGTGATGATCGCCCTCACTGCGCCCACACACCACATCGCCGAAAACGCCGGAGTTTCCGGAGAAGTGGTCGTTGCCAAGGTGAAGGATCTGGCGGGAGATCATGGCTACAACGCCCTCACGGATAAATACGAAGACCTCGTCAAAGGCATGGTCATTGACCCCAAGAAAGTCACGCGCAGCGCTCTCGAGAATGCCGCGTCTGTGGCTTCGATGTTCCTAACACTCGAAGTCGGTATTACCGATATCCCAAAGCCAGAGCCAGCTGCTCCGGCGATGCCGGGTGGCGGAATGGGGGGGGATTTCTAAGACGAGATTCCGAAAACCGCAGCGGAGACTCGCGAGTCTCCGCTGCGGTTTTCATTTGTTATTGATTGCTGGAATGCCAGGTACTTCCATTCCGAATTACAATTTCAAATCCCCCCGCGTCACCGCAATCACTTCCCCCCGCTTCGGCGGCTCTCGCAAAAACCTGTCCGCAAGATACGTCTCCAATGTGTCTTGGATTGCTCTGCGCATCGCGCGCGCACCAAATTCCACGCTATAACCTTTTGTCGCAATCGCCTCCAGGGCATCGGCATCAATCTTCAATGTAATCCCCTTCTCTTTTTGCAGTGCACTCACAATCGCAGAGATCATCTGGGTGGCAACTAAAACGGCATCGGGAAGCGCCAGAGGCTTAAACACAATGACTTCGTCGAAACGGTTTAAAAACTCTGGAGAGTACGTCCCTGCCGCCACGATTGTATCCATGAGTTCTTTGCGGAAATCTGCAGGAGAAATATCGGGATGGGCTCCGACAATCTTTTGCACCGCTGCAGAGCCGGCATTGCTGGTCGCAAAAATGATGCAAGAGCGGAAGTCTGTCTTCACACCATCACTGTCGATCAGATGCCCCTCATCAAGGATCTGAAGGAATAGGTTGAGAACATGCGGATGGGCTTTCTCCAATTCATCGAGAAGAATCAGTGATGACGGACGTTCTTGGATTTGGCGGGTAAGCACACTCTTGTCCCCTGTTCCTCCGCCGATAATCTCATCTACAGACGTACTCTCCGAATACTCGTTCATATCGAGACGAATCATGCGATCACTCGCACCAAAAATAATCTTGGCAACTGCTTTGGCAGTTTCGGTTTTTCCCACGCCGGTCGAACCCAGAAGCAGAAATGTACCGATCGGGCGCTTGCGGCTGCCCATCTGCATTTTTCCGCGCTTCAGGGCATCCGAGAGCGTATGAATCGCCTCCTGTTGTCCGATGATCCGCTGCGACAGATGCTCAGAAAGATGCAGATAGGATTGCCGTTCCGTATTCCCGATTCCAGAAATATCCTGATGCGCGCGGACGGATACGGCTTTCATGACCATGTCCTCGGTCACGATAGAAGGACGAATCCTGCGCGCAGCCACGACGACTTCGCGAAGCACGTCGATAGCTTTTCCTGGAAATGCGGCAGTGCCGACATACCGCCCTGTGCCGTCGACAATCGCTTTGAGTGCACGGTAGGGAACCGTTACATGCGCTGATGCCTCCAATGCGAAATACTCCTCCATCAGCACCTGCATCGCCTCTTTCTCGGAAATCTCTTCGAGGAGTACGCGTTCAAATTGCGCATCGATGTCCGGATGCCTGGCGATAGCCTTGTGATATTCCTCCGGATCCGCGATCGCAATCACCGAGACATTCGGGCTTTCGAGAAGCTTCATGAGTACTCCCATGAGCCGCGCGTCGCCGCCACTGAGAAGCAACCCGAGATCGCGAATGACGATGACATAGCGCCCGGCGTCTCTGTGCTGCAACGCTTTCAGAAAATCTTGATCCGGATGATCTGTCCCCGAAAGCAGCCGCTGCGTTTTGAGAAGAAGCACGCGGGAGAATGCTGATCCCAAAGCCAGTTCATTGGCACGGAGCTTAGCCGCATAGGCAAGCAACATCGTCCAGCGGCCGGAACCTCTGCGCCCGAGGACGAGTGCGTTGTGGTTCGCGCTCCGCGTAAGGACTCCGGAGATTGTCTCAGCCTCCTTCTGATGCAGAATCATTCCACGCGGAGCATGGGATGCTTGCATGGTTAGATCCTCCGTAAGTTCATCAAGAATCCTGTTGTAGCCCATCACCCAGCTGCGCCCCATACCCCCGAAGGAGCTCTGAAGCGATTCGGGAGAGAATGTACCGACTTTTGCCCGTGACGCTTCGTGCAGAGCTTCCCACTCGAGGATCCGGTCGAGGTCATCGAGGGAAAGATCAGCGCGATTGAGAAGAGCATTCAACGAACCAGACTCACCCAGAAGAGCCGCAAGAATATGCGGCGCAGCTATGCGTTTCGCTTGAAACTTCATAAGCAATTTCCGAGCAGACTCGAGGATCGTCTTCGGATCACATTCCACAAGTGCCTTTTCCGAGCAGTCTTGTATTTCTTTTGCAATAAACCCTAGTTCGGCAAGAACAAAAGCACCACGCGGGGATGCCATGGCTGCATGGAGGAGCTCTGAAGCGCTCACCGTAGCCGGATGACGGATGAAGCGCAGAAGATCAATGCTGATGTATTCCGAAAGATCATCGGAAGAGTACTGATCTTCTCTGCTGAGTTCTTCGATGACAAAGCGATGGAGGATGCCGAGCGTGAAGATGTACAGAAGCGCAGCTTCCACGAAGGCAATTTCATGCTCAATGGAAAATATCCCGAGAACGAACATGCCGAGAACGAAGGCATGGACGATGAATCCGACGGAGCCAAAAAGGACTCTACGCACCGTCACCGCTATATCTGCTTTTGTGCCGACGAGGGAAATAGTCGATGCCATCAATGGATCAGAGCAAAGAGAACGTGTCCAATGACAAAGAGAAGCACAAGCGGGTACGTGATCCAGAGGAAGAGATAGGCAATGGTGAAGATCAATAGCGCGATTTGCAGGAGGATCGCGAGGAGGATCGCACCCAGTCGGATGACGACTCCAACACCGCGTGAAACCAATGCCATCGCAATGACCTGTACGATTTGTGCGAGCATCGGACCCTTCGGATGCTCTAGGATATTCTTCCAGGGCTTGAGAAGCGTTCGAAACAAAAACGGAATCGAGAGAATCGCGTTGAAAGCTTGTGCGTACTTTCCGAACCGACGAAGGATCTTCAGAGGCTGCAGCAGATACCATCGCGTAAACTCCCCAAGGACAGGAACGGCGACGTCCGGCCGGAGCAAAGAGGCTGCATGCATAATCTCATGATTATAGCAGAAATACGGGGTTTTGAGGAGTCCCTCAAACCCGCTATTCTCACTCCATGCTTCTCATTGTCCTCGAAGGTCCCGACGGCGCTGGCACCACCAAGCACTCTGCATTGCTCGCGGAAAAGCTCCGCGCGCAGGGACGCGATGTCGTCCTCACGGCAGAACCTACCGATGGTCCGATCGGCGAGCACATCCGCTCGATGCTCAAGGGCAATCACCTGCCGGATCCTAAAGCCATACAGCTTCTCTTCTGTGCCGACCGCGCGGATCATGTCGCGCGCGTTATTCAACCGGCACTCGATGCAGGGAAAACCGTCATAACCGACCGCTATGCACTGTCGACGATCGTCTACGGCTCGGCACAAGGATTGGACAAAGAATGGTTACGATCGGTCAACGCGGTATTCCCAAAACCGGATGTAATGTTCCTGCTGCTTCCTCCGTATGCAGTCTGTGCCGAGCGCATCGGAAGGCGCGCGACAAAAGATCAGTTTGAAGTCGATGTTTTTCAGAGGAAAGTGTATGCGGAGTATGAGAGTGAGAGGGCACGCTCCCCAGAGATGATTCTGGTAGATTCCTCAGATGCCATAGAGCAAGTAGCCGAGAATATTTGGAAGAGCATTTCTAGAAGCTGAAAGCGAAACACTATAAGCTTGAGTCATGTCCGCCCTCCTCCTCTCCGGCCGTAGCGCCTCAGCAAAGATTCTTGCCGATCTGAAGCCAAAAATTGCCAAGCTCAATCCCAAGCTCGTTGTCGTGCAAGTCGGGGATGACCCCGGAAGCTCAAGCTACATCAAGCAGAAAATCAAAAGCTGCACCGAAGTCGGCATGCGCTCGCAGCATCGGCATCTGCAAGCTGCAACGTCTCTTTCCGATCTTCTCAAGCTCGTTGCGGATTTGAATGCCGACCCTGATGTCACCGGCTTCATCGTCCAACTCCCACTCCCGGAGCATCTGCAATCCCACGTTCCGGATATCATCCGCGCCATTGACCCGAAAAAAGACGTCGACGGATTTGGTGCGTATAACCTTGGCAAAGTATTTCTCAGCAAAGATTTCGAGCATCTTCCACCGGCAACACCTGCAGGCATTATTATGCTTCTTGAGCATTACAAAATCCCTGTCGCCAGTAAGCACGCGGTGATCGTCGGCAGAAGCAATATCGTCGGAAAACCTCTTGCGATCATGCTCCTCAACCGTGATGCAACCGTAACGGTATGTCATAGCAAAACAAAAGACCTAGCTGCGATGAGCAGGCATGCAGACATCCTCATCGCCGCAATCGGCAAGCCGAAGTTCATCACCAAAGACATGGTGAAGCCGGGAGCCGTAGTGATTGATGTAGGAACCAGTCGCGTCGACGGAAAACTCACAGGTGATGTCGACTTCGTTGCCATTCAAGAAATCGCCTCGGCAATTACCCCTGTTCCCGGCGGTATTGGCCCCATGACCGTTGCTTCATTGATCAAAAATTGTGTTCAGGCTAAAGAGAGGCAGATAGAGAAATAGCTAGTCAGGCATTCTTCCATAACGCCTTTCCTTCTCAGAAACGATCAAGGAATTCCTTCAATTGCTCGGAATATGATACGCGCTAACACTGCTCTGATGCCCTCCATGGCTTCCCTTGCGATGCGCGGAACTATTGCGATTCCGATGAGCGATCGCGCCATTCTCCTGACGCAATTGGATTTCCGGATCGTCATCTTGCCAGTGCACACTCCCCGCATCATCGAGTGCACTACGCAGTGCCCTCCTCGACTCAAACATATCATTGATGATTATCTGCGTCAGCTGAAATTTGTCCTTTGCATCGCCGCGATAGACAGCCTCAACGCTAGAAATGGCATCATTGCGTACAGCATCAGCATTCTCAGCATTATCCCGTGCCATCTTCAGCACATCCATAATCGCTTCTACAATTTCGCTGCGATCCTGCTCAATTGCGATCCTGCTCAATACGGACAATATCTTTCAGGTCTGCTTCAATGCTTTCTCGTTCAGATAGACGTCGCGAGCCTTTTGAAAAATGAGGTGCGTGCATATTATTATTATAACATAATTATATATAAATGCAATATCTCCAGCACCCAAAAACAAAGGAGATTGCACGAAAGAAAGTCTTCTGTAGAATCTCTCCGTGGGAGATCACTTCACCTCTCTTTCGGCACTGCGCATCCGTTTCTGCAGGGCCTCGTTGAACGTCTCCCGATCTCCCGATCTCCCGATCTCCCCAATCCCGACTCCCTAACGTGTGTGGAATCATCGCCGCCTCCGGCTTCAGAGACATCATCCAGGATCTGTATGACGGTCTCATCGTGCTCCAGCACAGGGGTCAAGATGCCGCAGGGATCGTGACCTACAACGACCAATTCCACTTAAAGAAAAGCAATGGCATGGTACGCGATGTCTTCCATAGCAGATCCCTGGCGCGCCTGAAGGGGCCGATGGGTATCGGGCATGTGCGCTACCCCACAGCCGGTTGCAGCAGCGAATTTGAAGCGCAGCCGTTTTTCATCTCCACACCATTCGGTATCGCACTCGCGCACAACGGCAACCTCACCAATACCATGGATCTGCGTCGAAAACTGATGGAGAAGGAGTACCACCATCTCAATACCAATTCCGATTCCGAGGTCCTCCTCAATGTCTTTGCCGTGGCTCTCCGGCACCAGCACCCGAAAAAACTCACTCCCGAACATGTCTTCGGTGCTGTGAAGACGCTGATGGGCAAATGCAAAGGCGCGTATTCCGCAGTCGCACTCATTGGAGGGCAGGGAATTCTAGGCTTTCGAGACCCCCACGGCATCCGCCCCTTGCAGCTCGGAAAGCGTCGCTACGGCATGAAAGAGGAATACATGATCACCTCGGAAAATACCGTCTTCCACGCTCTCGAGTACGAATTTATCCGCGATATCCTTCCGGGGGAAGCGGTCTTCATCGACAGAAAGAATAGGCTGCACTCTCGGCAGGTGGTGAAAGGCCAGCTCAATCCTTGTATGTTCGAGTGGGTCTACCTTGCAGCTCCCGACTCAACGATTGATGGTGTGAACGTCTACAAGGCTCGTGTACGTATGGGCGAGGCGCTGGCAAGGAAGATCAAAAAAGCGGGAATACACATCGATTCCGTGATACCCATTCCCGACACCGGCCGTGCAGCAGCTACAGGCCTCGCGGATAAATTGAAGGTTCGCTACAGGGAGGGGTTTGTGAAGAATCGCTACATCGGCAGAACATTCATCATGCCAGGACAATCACAGCGTAAGCGATCACTAAAATTCAAACTCCACCCGATAGAACTGGAATTCAGAAATCAGAATGTCCTTCTCGTCGATGACTCCATCGTGCGCGGCAATACCAGTAAGAAGATCGTCGAGATCGTGCGCGAGGCTGGAGCCAAAAAAGTGTACTTCGCTTCTGCTTCGCCACCGATCATCAGTCCCGATCCCTACGGCATCGATCTCCCGACGACCAATGAATTGATTGCAGCAAACATGTCCATCGAACAGATTCGCAAGTACATAGGAGCAGACGGACTTTTTTATAACACCATCGAAGACATACGCACCGCAGTGCAATATGGCAATCGCAACATTAAGAAGTTTTCCGAAGGATGCTTCACAGGAAAGTATCCCACACCCGAAGTGAATGCCAAGCTCTTGAAGGCTCTCGGGCAGGGTCGTAATGAATCACGGGAGGCATGGGACGCTGAGCAGATGTCCGAGGATAACAGTGGAGATCAAAAAATGATGGCACTGGTGTAACAATCTCATCATGAAAATCCTCCTCGTCTCCTCCTCCGCCCGCGGTCACGCAATCGCCGAAACGCTCTGCCGCAGCCGCCATAAGCCTCAACTCATTTCCCTGAGTCCGAATAAAAATCCTGGACTTATCGCACTCGCTCACAGACACATTGCCATGGACATCATGGACTTCGATGCTGTCTTGAAGATTGCCAAAGAGGAACGACCGCAGTTTGCCGTCATCGGCCCCGATGATCCGATCGCTGCGGGACTTGCCGATCTTCTCGAAGCGGAAGGAATCCCGTGCATTGCCCCGCGGAAATCTCTCGCGCGTATAGAAAGCTCCAAAGCATTCGCCCGCGAGCTCATGCAGAAATATGCGATCAGTGCGTATCCAAAATTTATGGCTTTCCATAAGTCTGATCCTCAATACATGAACACATTTATTGATCAAGAATGCGGTGGTGATTTCGTTGTAAAATACGACGCGCTCAAAGGAGGAAAAGGCGTGAAGCTTAGTGGGGAACATCTCCAGTCGGTCAATGAAGGAATCCGTTATGCGGAAGAGTGCATCGCAGAGTGCGGGAAAGTCGTCATCGAAGAAAAACTCATCGGTGTGGAATTCAGTCTCATGAGTTTTGTTTCAGGAACCAATGTGGTCGATATGCCGGCTGTTCAGGATCATAAACGAGCCTATGAAGGTGATACAGGATCGAATACCGGGGGCATGGGAACATATTCCTGCGCTGATCATTNNCAGATGCCCTTCTCAAGGAATGTGGTCATCCCTACCGCGGCATTCTCTATGGAGGATTTATCGCCGTGAAAGATGGCGTTCGTGTGATTGAATACAACGCACGGTTCGGTGATCCGGAAGCGCTCAATGTACTGCCCATTTTGGAATCGGACTTTGTTGATCTGTGTCTTGCAATGATTGAAGGAAAGCTGAGTCCGAACCTGGCGAAGTTCTCTGCACTGGCAACTGTGTGCAAGTACATCACACCAAAGAGCTACCCAGAGGCTAAAACGGAGCGTGGACAGGTCGTAGAATTCCCCAAGGAAAAAGGCATCTATTTCGGTGATATTTCCTGTAATGAAAAGAAGCAGACTATCCTCGGCGGCTCGAGAACTGCAGGAATAGTTGGTATAGGCTCAACCCTAATTGAAGCGGAAAAAATTGCACAAAATATTTGTTCAAAAGTAAAAGGTCCTGTGCGTTTCCGCTCAGATATCGGAACAGATACATTGGTAAAACAGCGAACCGCTTTCATGAAAGAACTTCGTTCCAAATCCTTATGAAGAAAACTGATCTCACTACTCTCCTCATTCCCTTCGTCTACTTCATCGCGGGAGCCAGCAGCCTCGCCGGAGTAGCAACGACGTTCTTCTATAAAGACGAACTGGAATTAACTCTGGAACAACTTGGAATCTTAAGCTCTGTCGCAATCATTCCCTGGAGCATCAAGCCCATCTACGGAATCATCTCTGACCGCGTGCCGCTCAAGGGACTTCGCAGAAAACCGTACCTGATCCTCAGTGGATTTCTGGGAAGTCTCGGCTACCTCTCGCTTGCGACATGGGTACAAGGTTTCTGGGGAGTACTTGTCGCGGAATTGATCTCCGCACTTGGCTTTGCTCTCGCCGATGTCATTGTGGATGGCATCGTCGCAGAGAGAAGTAAGTCGCATAAAGCTGCAGGGAAACTGCAAAGTATTTGCCGTGCAGCAATCATGACCGGCGCTCTCGTCGTTGCCTATTCCTCCGGAGTGCTCACAGAAAGCATCGGTGCACGCCGTGTCTTTCTCCTCACGGCAACTCTGCCTCTCTGTACATCCTTCATCGCCATCTTCCTTAAAGAACTACCGGCAGAGATCACGGCATGGAATTGGAGGCAGACATGGGCAAACTTTAAGAAATCCCTTACTCCAGCAATCCTCTGGTCCGCGCTCTTCCTCTTTATTTGGCGGAGCACACCAACGAGCGGTGGCGCATTTTCGTATTATTTGATTGATGAATTGCATTTTGATCCTGAGTTTTTTGGGCGCCTTGCCGTCATAAGCCGGTTCATGGGAATTGCTGGAGTCCTGTTCTTCCGCAAATGGCTGATTGCCATTGCCCTCAAAAAGTTGCTCTTTTGGATTGTCATCGCAAGCATTGTCTTCAGCCTTCCCTCTCTGGGGCTGATCTACGGCTGGTACACGTTGCTTGGTGTAAGCCCAAAGTTCTTCGCAATGGCAGATACCCTGATCACCGCTCCCCTTTCCGAAATCGGATTCCTCCCGCTTCTCGTCCTCGTCGCTCGTGTCTGCCCGAAAGGCATCGAAGCGACAGTCTTTGCAGTACTCGCAAGTGTTATGAATATCGGGCTCGCCTTAAGCGACATCGGAGGAGCAGCACTTGTGCACCTTTTTGATGTGCACCAAGCAACCGAAATACTTGCAGCGAATTACACGAATCTCGACAAGGTCCTTTGGATCGCTATCTTGAGTAGTGTTCTTCCTCTCCCCCTACTGCCATTCCTCCCCGATACGCGTGCGGAGGAGGAGAAAAGAGAACAGGGAATTCCATCGGGTATAGAGGGTGGAATTACAGGATCTACAATTGCATGATATTGTTGATATTTATGTAAATAGTTGTATAATTATAATTAGCCTGAGCCCTTCGCGGCTTACAAAACGCGAGCTGCGTCCCTCAGGTTAGGACGCTGCTCATTTTCAAATCATGGGGGCATGATGCTTCGCAACATTGGGATAATGATCATTGTATTCATCGTTGTATACATGATCGGATTTTTGTCCGCCAAAAACAGAAAGCAGATGATCGAGTGGTTGTGGGTTACACTCATGTCTCTCGGAATCGGGTTACTGTTTGCGTGGGCCAATGGTACAAATGTACTTTCTCAACTCTAGGCGAGCCACTTGGCTCATTACACAGGAGGCAAAATGTTATTCACGCAGTGGTGTGCACTGTTAGCGGTATTTGTGGTGATGACGATCCACAATATCTTTCACTCCAAGAATGTGAAAGAGTTTCTAGGAGCGTGTTGCATCACGCTCGCGATTCTCGCATCCATCGTCCTGGTGGTGACGTCGTATAACCACCCCAATGCATTGCAGATTCCGCTCCGTTGATTTGCGGCCATCTGTAGCGTCCACCAAGTCCCGGCGTCTTCGTACGCCGGGCATTTTTTTATTATGGAAGTGACACGCACACAAGAATATGTGCTCCTGAGAATCATGCATACCACATCTAACCATCCTAACCATTCAACCATTTAGCCATTAAACATATCCATCCTAATTTTGCACTTTCATCCTTTCCGCCCTTTCCGCTTCCTTCATTGCTGAAACGATATCCCCCATATCCCCTTCCATCACCGCTGGAATATTACTGAAGTTCTGGTTGATCCGGTGATCGGTGATGCGATCTTGCGGGAAATTATACGTACGGATTTTTTCGCTGCGATCTCCGGAACCGATTTGGTTACTCCGCATATCGGTACGCTCCTTCGCCTTACGTTCAAGCTCCGCGGCATACAAACGGCTACGCAGCATGGCCATCGCGTTCTGACGGTTCTGGAGTTGTGATCGCTCGGTTTGACAGGCAACGACCACGCCCGTCGGGAGATGCGTGATGCGAATTGCCGACTCCACTTTGTTTACGTTTTGGCCTCCTGCTCCTCCACTGCGGAACGTATCTACCTTGAGATCCTCTGCGCGAATGACGATATCCACCTCCTCCACTTCCGGAAGGATTGCAACCGTACACGTCGATGTATGTACGCGCCCCTTTGCTTCGGTCTCGGGAATGCGCTGAACGCGATGGACGCCCGATTCATATTTCAATTGTCCGTAGACGCCATCTCCCTCGATCCTTGCCGTCGCTTGCTTGATCCCGCCGGCATCACCGTGAGACATATCCAAAAGTTCTGTCTTCCACTTACGGCTTTCCGCGTAACGCAAATACATCTTGAGGAGCTCTGCGGCAAAAAGCGCTGCTTCCTCGCCTCCGGCACCGGCGCGCACCTCCATGATCACCGAGCGATCGTCATCCGGATCCCTGGGAAGCATCTTCTCCGAAATCTCCTCTTCGATCTTCGGCAGTTTCAATCGCGCCTCTTCTGCTTCGACGATGGCAATATCGCGAAGTTCGTCATCTCCGGCAAAGCTCTCTACGGAAGCGATCGTACGTAAACAGGCGTCTCGCTCATCGGCAAGTTTCATGATCGGCTGAAGCTCCTTGCGGCGCTTGCTCAAAGTTTTTACTTTCTGTAAGTCGCCGAAGACGGAAGGATCCTCGAGAGACCTGTTCACTTCGGCGAATTCTTTGCGGAGAGAGAAGATGCGGTCGTCCATCAAGGAAATGATAAAGGGTGATGGGAGAATGAGGAAGGAGAACGAGCTCCATCCCCCCGACCCCTTCCTCCACCCACCTTCGCCAAGGCTTCGGTGGGCAGGCGGGAGGAAGGGGAGCTCTGTTTCACGAGTAAAGGAGCATGATGTTTCCTTGTGGCATGCAAACAGCACACAACACACATTCCCCTCCTCCCGTGGAGGAGGGGTTAGGGGTGGAGGAGATCACGGAAGATTCATCTCCCCCGTATCAAAGACAAAGCAGTGCTCCCCCGCTGGATGATTCCAGAACGGCGCATACTGCTCCTTATCCTCAAAATTGAAGGTTGAGCAAACGGAGAAGTGCGTGCGGTCATCAATGCGATACTTATACGTAATGCCTTCCGGATCAGTGATGGACACACGCTGGTTCACCGTGACTGTAGCGATCTCTTCAAGGGTTCCAGGCAACGGGTTTACAGAAGATACAGGCATGGGAAACGGCTTGGACCAACGATCATTGCCATAGACAATACTGAGGGTGGCATCAGCGATGATGCGAATGTCGGAGACCCGCTGCGCATCCATTTTCCGCAGCCGTTCGGTTCCGGGCGAACCTGCCATGAAAAACCCATAGATGATTGTAAGAGTAACAATAGCAATCGTGCCAAAGCCATAGGAACGGTGGAGATTGCCCTGCTCGTGTACAGGCTTGCGG
>VMGQ01000051.1:0-6253 GCA_007376635.1 Candidatus Peregrinibacteria bacterium Greene1014_49 | reverse complement strand
ATAGTAGGTGAAGACGCCGCCGGCAACGAGAAAGACGGTTGTAACCTTGCAGAGGAACCGTACCGTCACATCGCCACTGAGGAGGGAAAACACGATCGTGATCAAATCCCCCGTCAGAACCGAGGCAGCGACGAAGAGGGTGAGGTACGTAAGCCACCGCCGCACGCCGCTGCTTTGTTTTTCACTGTGTGCACGCATTTCTCTCAGAAGCAGCCTTGTTATCCAGAGAAAAATCGGAAAAGCGACGATGAGTGCGGCAAGCGGCCAACGGACGCTGGAGCGAAAGCTTTCATCAGTCACATACCGCTCGAGTGCCGCATCCGGAAACCAGCGATTGATGTACGTAAATGCCAAAAGAACAAAGCTAATGACTGTGGTGTAGAGACCGGCAAATGCGAGGAGATGAAAAAACGCATCGCGCGCACCGCCACTGTCTGGAGGAACGGGCACGGCAACATCCAGACCTTCTGCACCAATGGCCAAAGCTATGTCATGCTCTTTCCACCCGGCGGATAGAAGCAACATACGGATCGTCTGGTGATCCATATCCTTGCTGCGGGCATGAGCAATGAAGGATTCTAAAGAAGACTGGGGAGTGGCTTTGTTCATAGTATTGAGTATAGAGAAACTGAGAGCCAAGGGAAGACAATCATGATCTCAGTATAATACTGTCACTTCAGTAGACGAACATTTAGCATAACTCTGACATGAAAATCCTCGTTGCTCTCTCCGGCGGTATCGATAGCTCCGTTGTTGCACATCTTCTAAAAGCTGCAGGGCATGATCTCATCGGCGTTCGGTTTCTTCTTTGGACAGATCCGCTGGCTCCGGCTCTCGCGGAAATTCTCCCGAGCAAGTGCTGCACAGCCCAAAATGCAGCGCGCGCGGGGAAAGTGGCGAAAGATCTCTCTATTCCCTACCACATCGTCGACTTGAGCGAGGAATTCAAGCGCACGGTCGTCGATCCGTATCTGGCAGATCATCGCAAAGGACTGACACCCAATCCGTGCATCGGATGTAACAAGAATATCAAGTTCGGAAAACTGATGGAGCTCATGAAGAAGTTTGGGTGCGAGAAAATGGCAACGGGACATTACGCACGGATTGCATCGGAACAGCTTCCCCCTTCTGTAGCGGAAGATCGCGATCTTCCGCTACAGAAGGGGCATCACACTCAACGCCAACTTTTGCTTGAGGCCACCGACAAATCCAAAGATCAAAGTTATTACCTCTACGGCCTTTCCCAAGAACAACTCCGTCACTGTCTCTTCCCTCTGGGTGGCATGCACAAAGCGGATGTGTATGCACTCGCAGAAAAATTCGGCGTGCCATTCGACAATGACACGTATCGCGAAAGCCAGGATCTCTGCTTCTTCCCTGAAAAATCGCCGGAAGAATTCCTTAAGCGCCACTTGCGCCATGCCCTACAACCCGGATCTATTGTCCGCCGCGACGGCGTCATCGTGGGTAGCCATGAAGGCCTGCCGCTCTACACCATTGGCCAGCGTCGCGGACTCAAAATAGGTGGGCTCAAAATTCCGCTGGAAGTCGTCGCAAAGGATTCCGGAATGAATGCACTGATCGTCGCCGAGCAGGGGAGCGAACAAGTGAAGCAGCTCTCCGTCACCGATCTCGCATGGGTCTCGTGGAAGCCGGAGGAAAAGATCCCAACACCGTTTGAATACCGCAGCCGTTCCCTGTCTCCGCGCAAATGCGGAACACTGACGTTTTCTCGATCCAAAGGGCTCTTCCGATTTGAGCGACCGTCACCGATGCCCACCCCAGGACAATCCCTCGTCTTGTATCGGGGAGAGGAAATCGTGGGGGGAGGGGTTATCGGATAACCCGATAACCAATACCAGAACAATGCGGTATACTGATGCACTTCTCGCTGTTTTCCTGTATAATCCCCTGATACCCCTCGACCCCCTCCAGCACCGCGCAGAGATCCTCCCGGATGGCAGTATCGTGCTGCCCGGTGAGCTCGCGAAACCAATACAACAGCCGATGGTAGAGAAGACTATTGTGGATACTCCGATCGGACTGTGGACAGAAACGGAACAAGAAGAAGAGACCATTGCCAAAGCTCTCAAAGCTGGCCAACTTTCGGCATACCGTGCAGCGATCAATGTCGTTGCCGAAAGCAAAGAACAATATGCGCTGAGTGCCCGTGATTTCGGATCGGTGATCCGCAATTCCAAAGGAATCTTCCAAAACGGCGGACGGGTAACCTGGGCTTTTCTCACGCAACCCGTCTGGATTGTCGCAAAGAACAAAACCCCAAAACAATACAACCGCGGCACGCTCTTTGTTGTGGATACCGTGCGCTTCGGCGGAACCTTTGCCGCGCTCTTTGCAGCCCTCTTCCTCACACTCAACTACCAAAGCTTCTGGGCGATAGTGGGAAGCCAAATCCGACCGATACAAGCCGCGCAAAATACCAGCGCACTCGTATCCTCCATGGACGAAATACTGCGGGAAAATGTCCTCAAAAGCCCATCACTTGCGGTAGCCGGGCGCATGGCCGGCGATCTTCTGAGCTTTCTCCCCGATGTTGGACCTCCGGATAACCGCATCATTATCGCCAAGCTTAATCTCAATATCCCGCTCGTCACGCCTTCCTACCAAAACCTGCTCTCTGAAAACTGGACGGGGGTGGAGGAAGATATCCAGGATGCGCTCCAACACGGAGTCGTGCACTATCCGGGCACTGCACGCCCCGGCCAGGCCGGGAACTTCTTCGTCACCGGCCACAGCTCGTACTACCCCTGGGCTCCCGGGAAATATAAAAATGTCTTTGCCCGGCTCCACGAGCTCGATGTCGGCGACGAGTACTGGGTGTACTACGGTGGCGATAAGCACCGGTACATTGTCCGCGACAAACAGGAAGTGAAACCAAGCAATGTCCGTGTGCTCGATCAGCCTTTGGACAAGCGCCTGGCAACATTGATGACCTGTACACCCGTGGGAACGACCCTCCGTCGGCTTATTATAACTTCTGAAGAAATCGATCCCATCACCGGTATGCCACTCGATGTCGGCGAAAAAGGATCCCATGGCGGGCAGAAGCTCAATGTGGAACAATTACCGATATAAGCTTCCCGCTTATGCCGCTGTGGTGAAATGGTAGACACGGGGGACTTAAAATCCCCTGCCCTCTTATCGGGGCATGCTGGTTCGAGTCCGGCCGGCGGCACCACGTAAAAACGCTCGCAGTGCGCTGCTCGCGTTCACGTGGCACCGCCACCTGCTCAATAGATATTATGCAGAAAAAGCACGAGAAGCGTTTTTACGTGCCGCGTGGGCGCGCAGCGACTTTACGCGGCTTTAGCGACTGGAACTCTATACTTTACTGTTACAATCCTTTGCTATGCACCATGTGTACCTGATTGAAGGGCAACCAAAAGGCACTTGGTATATCGGTTATACAACAGACCTTAAACGCAGAATTACTGAACATAATCAGCACAAGAATGTTTCTACCTCAAAGGAATTATCTTGGAAGCTTATCTATTGCGAAACATATGTGAATAAGATGGATGCACTTGGCAGGGAGAAGTTTTTAAAAAGTGGATCCGGAAGAAGATTTTTGAAGAAACAGCTTCTTCACTTTATTGCAGAGAAACAATGAAAGGCCTCTTTATCAAAAAAAATACTACACCAAATCCACTAGCAATACTTGAAATTCAATCCCCAAAATCCTCCGGAAAAAGAATGAGCGTGCCACTCCGCGCCTGAAACGGCTCGATTTCTACGACTTCCCCTGCGACATTCACAAACTCAAATGCGCGCGAAGGGTTTGCTGCAGCTACATCGCACAGCTCCGACATCGTCAACACAACTGCCTGCTCTTTGTTCTGAAACATCAGTGCACTTCTGCAGAGTGGCTGATTTCGTTTTATGTAATCCAAGGGCACGGGTTCTGGATGCAATGTTCCAGACTCAATTCTTTTTCGAACTTCCTCTTGAAGCCGAGGAGTAGACATATATTTCGGGTGCAAGGGAACTTGCATATCCCTTCGAAAAGCTTCTGCCTCTAATTCCCATTGTCGATCAGGATGAGTAATCGGCCGCTCATCGTCTGGATGTTTGTCTTCTGGCAATCCTTCTACCATATCCCACAGTATAGCCAATTATCCTTAATATAACAATTTAACAATTTAGCAAATTCCTGCTATAATACTCTTGAATGTACACAAACACACTAACAGCCATTTTCCCCTGGCATAGGGAGAAAACCTCCAGCAAAGCACTCGGCTGGGTCGCATTATCCGTTGCCATCATCGCAGGATCCACCTCTGTAACATTTGCGGCTGCTCTTGCCGGATCACTCTCACCGCTTTCCATGCTCTTCATCTCTGAAGCCCTCACGATGCTCTTTACGGTACTTTCCTTCGGACTTTTTCCTATCATCAAGCGGATGATCCGCCTTAGGCGGAAATACATCCTCCCAATCCTGCTTGTGGGTCTGAGTAACAGCGTGATCGCGCCGCTGCTTGCATTCACGGGACTCCGGATGACCGGACCGATCAATGCCGAGCTCTTCATCCGCGCGGAGGATATTTTCCTTGTACTCCTGGCTGTCGCAGTTCTTGGAGAGAAGCTCAAAAAGCAACACATCTTGGGAGCACTTTGCGTTCTCCTCGGCGTTGCTGTGGTAACGCTACGGGGATTTTCTGAGACACTCACTTTTTCCAGAGGGGACGCCTATATCCTCCTCGCAGCCTGTTTTTACGCCTGCGGCGGCATTCTCTATAAAAAGAAACTCCATACCGTGGAACCCGAGCTGATGATTTTCTGCAGAACATGTACCGCTCTGAGTGTTTTCTTCCTCACTGCACCATTCATGCACCATACACTCGTGCAAGAACTGCAGCATTTCCCTACGGAACTCATTGTCGCTCTGCTCGGCTACGGTTTCCTCGCACGATTTGTAAACCTCTTCAGTTTTTACGAATCCATTGAACGCCTGCCGATCCGCACAGTGTCACTTTTGCTTAATCTTGGCCTTGTCGGCAGCATCGGCTTTGCGCATGTCTACCTTGGCGCTCCTATTCTCCCCTTCCACCTCGCAGGAGCAGGCTTCATTCTCATCGGTTCGGTTCTCATGGAAATCGAAAGCATCACCGGGCACAAGATGCATTTTGCGGCGCATTTGAAGCATAGGCATAGAAGCCATGTGTGACGATTTACGATGTACGATTGATGATTTACGATTTGCAGCCGCACGCAGAAAATCGCAAATCATCAATCGCAAATCGTAAATCATTTACCGTATATTTCCTTTGCCAACACCACAATCTTCGCCACCTCCGCCCTATTCACTGAATCCGTGGGACCAAATTTCCCCGTGGCATTCCCTTCGCTGTCCGAATAGCCGCCAACAACGTGATCATCGTATGCCGTGAGGATTGCCGAACGGAATTCCGTGGAACTATCGACATCGGTAAATGGCGCGGCATCAGTCGAATGTATTTCTACGCCGAATGCCTGGAGCATCGTTACGACAACTTCGGCTCGGGTCGCAGGCCGCAGGGGATCCACGGAACCATCAGAAAAGACTGCCCAATGGAAATGCTCTGCACAGCGAAGATATTCCTCAGACCATGTCCCCTTTCCCACAACATTGAGGAGTGTTATTTTGCAGGTAGATCGATCCACACCGGATGCAACGAGTGCGATTTTTGCTATCTGTTCGATCGTTACGGAATCAGCCGGTCCATAGAGACCTCTTAGCATGCCTTTCTCATCTCGATATCCAGTAACTATCCCCGCTTGCGCTGCTGCTCGGACATACGGAGAAAACCAACTATCTTTCGGAACATCGCTCAGATCAAGGGGAACGCCATCAACTTTGATGCGCACAAACATCGATCCGTCTTCAGGTTCTTTCCTCACCTCATCTTGATCGGCCTCCTCCTCAGCACTCACTGGAAACAGTTCCGATGATTGCATCCCTGTATTCTCCTCTGCGTCCCAAGAGGTTTCTGTTTCCATGCGATGAAGCTCTTCTTCGAAGCGCTCGGCATCATCGAGGAGATATTCCAAAGAGTCGGCTGCAAGCGCCAGGGCAGGGATAAAGAGAAGGAGTGCAGGAATCATTAATCGACGCATGGAAGAAGTATAGGAATGTTTTTCTGTATTTGCCATGATGTGTATCAGTCCACCTGTAATTGCACTCCTGCTGGGTCGATGCCCATTGTAGCAGAAACTGCATCGGTGATTGTAAATCGAGCGCGTAATGTGGTCTCTC
>VMGQ01000050.1 GCA_007376635.1 Candidatus Peregrinibacteria bacterium Greene1014_49 | reverse complement strand
GGACATGGTTAATAAGCGCGGCTTTCATGGCAGCGAGCTGGTAGGCGTGGTGGGATTTCATGCCTCCACGCTAAACGAATGTGTAAACCTAATTGCTGCGATAAGAACAGGAAAACGCGAACTCCTCGCTCGCTGAAGCTCGCTCGTCAAACAGCGCGTTTTCTGCGCCGCGCTCACTGCATGCATGACGGCATCATCCCGGACGCGACCGGCGACTTCACACTCGACTGATGATGCGTGACGGTGTTTTTCCAATGAGACAATCTCCGTTGCATTCTATCAGAGTGCGAGTTGCTGCATTGCCTTTTTGCCTATTTCTCAAAGAGGGCTCCCCCTTCCTCCTGTGGAGGAAGGGGTCAGGGGATGGAGGAGATCTTGAGAGTTGGGTGAGGGCATTTCCCCTATTTTTGCAAACTTAAGGGAAGCTCTAGCTGCGCTCTTGTGCTGAACACATTCGATTGGCTCGTCGGGCGCAGGCGCACTTTTGTGCCAGTTGCTATCTCTGGCCAATATGCCCCCTGCGGCATTCCTATAATTGTTGTATCAATGGCATCGCTCGAAACAGTATCTATCCGCACTTGAATGCCATCATCTTGGGTGATGATGGTGCCGGGTTTTGTAAAATCACTCAGGCGTTGGCCTTCGATGGGAAGCATGTCATCCAAATAGAATTTTACAGCAAAGGGTTCGTTGTCTACATATTCAGATTTTTCTAGATCGAGGAAATCTGCCTGCTCGACAAGCGCTGCCGAAAGACCTGCATCGGCGGGGTCCGATAAAAATTGGAATGCGGCGTTGTACAAAATCTGACTTCGTACGTCTCGTGAGGCTCTCCAGAGTACTTCTGCGATGCTCTGTTCGCTGAGCTCCTCCGCAAGTTGTTGCATGCCAGGGGTAATTCTCAGTCGAGCAGCCAAAGTTCCAAGATCCATTTCCCGAAGCAGGGGGGTCTCACCATGGTCGGCGATCAGCAATTGCGTGATCTGTGCTTTGAAATGCCGTACCAAATTTTGATCATGACGCGTTGCTCGAGAATGCAACACATATTGGGCTTCGTTCGCTTCCATCGCACGTTCAAAAAATGCCAGCGTCTGTTCATCTAACTCATCTGATGCATCTTCATCTAATGTATCTTCATCTGCTTCATTTTTTGCGGCTAAATCCAAGATATTATCCATCGTTAATCCTGCACTCTGCGCGATTTCCGCTATTTCTTTGGAGAGCTCCATCCATTCGTACGGTGTGTGCTTTGCGAGTAATTCCTCCTCGCGTTCCGCCATGCACCTTGCATTAAATTCTTGAAAACGTGTGGCAGTCTCTCCGGAAGTCGTATCCACAACATGTTCAAGATCGACGGGCATTTCCATGAGCTGACCAAACCAGGGGTCGAGCGGCTGTGCTTGTTCCAAATCGAACATGAAGATATTAAAGAATAAATATGCTAATTAAGCAAGTAATCCGTAATGGTTTTTTGGAACTAAATTTTAGCTCAATTCTTATTTTTATCATTCAAGCATCCAATCGAACTACCCCTCTCCCCGCGTAGGGTTGGGTGCGGAGCTCCATTGCAACCATGCGTCTTTCAACAACATAGTCACAAGAATGACTATCACCGGTAGCAGCTGCACCACTCCCCTCGCAGATCCTGTTTGCCTCAGTGCCTCAGTCGCAAGTCCTGTGAAGAGGAAGATCATAGAGATGCCGAGGATTGCCGTGAGTACGAATGCCGTCAGCGTCACTGCGGGCGTTAGGAAGGCTGTGCGGTAACGTGCAATGAGGAGAGCAATGAGGAGTCCTGGGAGAAGCAAGAAATTGGCTTCAAGTACCCAGGTGATAAAGAGGGATCGCAGCACGCTTTCCTGCCAGACGATTTCCATGCCGCTGATTCCTTTGGCATTGCCGAAGGGGAGTCCATTCATCCATTTATACGTAAGCCACGGCACAAGAACCGCCGATACAAAGATGCAATAGTGGAGGATCGCTGAACGAGCGGCACGCAGAGAGAGTTTTCCATGCAAGAGGCTCCATACAATCACTGCAGCTGCAATCAGGAGAATCGGTGGGAAGTGCATCAGCAGCGCTTCATTTTTCGTCATGGGCAGCAGTGCTGTACCCAGTGCGCCGATGCGGAGCCATACGGAGCGCTCCTGTTCCGTGTTACTCGTTAATGCATTGTACAGTGGCAGCAGTGCTACACCGATATGCAGAGCAACGAAGAGGTCGGCGTAGGGTGTGGAACCGTGAATAAGAAACAGCGGAAGACTTCCGAGAATGTAGGTGCCAACTATTGCCCATGTGCGCCCCAAAGATCTTCGCAGCGTGCACCAGACGAGGGCGAGAGCGAGCAGGTACCAGAGTGGTGATGTGAGTGCGGCAAGCCGGTCGTTCCATTCGCCGTTGATCAGGACAAGCCACACTTTGATCATGGGAACGGTGGGGGGATACGCGGTGACTCCGGGATTGTCGGCTTTCAGCACGAGCATTTCTTCGTGATGCAGGGTCTTTGCGCGGAAGTGCCAGTTATTGAAGACGTCATCGTTATAGGCAGGATCGCTCATGAGGATTGTCATGCCGGCAGCAAACTTCAGGAGGAACCAGAGACCTGCGATGATGAGGAGTGTGAGAGCAAGCTTGTTTTTTGGGAAACGAAAGGGGGAAGAAGATTCAGAGGATGCAGAAGATGCAGAGGATTCAGACGAAATTCTTCTTCTCCGGAGTTCGAGCAATCCCAATGGAATGATGAGCAGAAGAAGTCCTGTGAGATATCCGAAGAGATTGAGTCGCAGGATGTGAGCGGCATTCAAAAGAAACACGATTTCCATCAAGACCGTTGGTCCGAGGATCGCTGCGTAGATGAAGCGTTCGACTCGAGAAAGGATCAGTATTGTTCCCTCAAGCGCCCGTACTGCGAGCCATCCAACAAGGAGAAGGGGAAGAAGGCCGATGAGGAAGAAGAGGACAAACATCTAGTGTGTGCGGAAAACAAATGCACCCGATCGGAATTCAAAAAGAACCGTACCAGGGAGGGAAATCGGTTTTCCTTCGGCAGTGAGCCGCCCCTCGGCATCAACCGAGATTTCCGGGCGCTCGTAGATGACCCAGGTATCGATGCCTTCCGTTGCTTTCTCCGGTGCAACAGGAATCGATGGATACGTGTGATAACGCATGAGTCCGAGCAGAGGGTATTCAAATTGTGTGAGGAAAATGTAACGGCCACGATCTGTAAGGAGTGGCTGAATCGCAGAGAGGAAGACGGGAAAGTCTCCGCGCTCACGGAATTTCCGTTCTGATGCTGGTTGTGTCCAGTACTCCGTAAGATCCGTTCGTGCATAGGAAACTGCTTCCAGTCCCATCCGCAGATCTGAAAGCAGCCAGAGGGCTCCGATGCAGACTGCCATACACAAAAACGCATTGCGGCGGCTGAGTTCTTTCCATCCCCATGCGATGCAGCCGATGGCAATGCCGAAAAGGAGCAGATACCAAAGGACATTGGCGTAGGTGCCGTGCGGCGGAAGTTCGACGTAGAGGCTTTCCCGCGCGATAGGACTCATGGTAAGGATGGGTCCCCAGAGAAAATTGACGCTATACGGCGAAAATTTATCAAACGTCCAATAGGAACGCAGGAGGGCAGCCGTTTTTTCCAGAGGGCTTAACCCCACAAAAGAAATTTGCAGAATTTGGATATCGCTGCCTTTGGGTAGGACGAGACCAACCGTATCCGGATGTGATGTCCATTCCTTATACCATCGCACATCAAGTTTTACTGTGGAGGCGACCATCGTTCGGGTAAAGACGAACGGCAGCTGCACGATTTCTTCCGGAGGTGTTGCTGGTCTATGCCAGAGGAGCATCGAGGGAGTTTCCTGTAGAGAGAGATAGGTAATCTCCACGCTATCCACGGCATGGGAAAACTGCGTTTCGCGGAAGATTTTCGTATCCTCCTCCGGTGCGATCCGGAGTCCCCCGATTTCCGCTGTCGTCTTTGCTTTGCCGTTGATCCGCCACTCAGAACCTATCTGACTGCCGAGAAAACTCCACGTTGTCCGCGATGCAGCATGGGCAGCGACGGGCATGCATACCAAGGTGAGGACGATCAGGGTAGTACGGAAACGCACGGAGAGAGTATGGCAGAAATGTAGGAAAGGCAGGAAGGGGAGAAGAAAGACAAAAAAAGACGGGCTTGCGCCCGTCTTTTTTTTGATGACTTCATCAGCCTACGCTCCGCCTTTTGAGGCGCGGAAGCACGTGAGGCACAGAACCGGCTTGCCGCCTTCGCGGGGCTCGAACGGTACCTGGCACGGCTGGTTGCACTGTGCACACACCGCATCGAACATCTGGCGCGGACCGCGCTCGTTCTTGCGGGAATCGCGACAGGCCTTGCAGCGCTGGGGAGCCGAAAGGTTGCGGGAGGCGTAAAACTCCTGCTCACCCTCGGTGAAGTTAAAATTTGCACCGCAGTCGCGGCACGCTATGGATTGGTCTGCCATACTACTGAAAGAAAGAAATGAATAATACTCTTCCTTCTCGCAGCAGTGTCCTCGTTGTTTCCGAGTGTTCCGTGTCTGAAGGTCGATTAGCTCCATTGTATGCTGAACTGGACAGGAGTCAATGAAAACAGGCAGAGAGTGGCTGGATGGTTAGGATGGTTGGATGGCTAGATGCTAAAGCGTCTCGGAGTTATATTCTCGCTTGCGCCCAGCCATCCAGCCATCCTAACCATTTTTGCTATTTTCCTTCGCCCGCCACCTCTATCTCCCCCAATCCCCCTGTCACCACCGCCTTTATCCTCCGTATTCCTGAAGAGCTACTCTCCTCCTTTTGGATCTTGAAAGATCCGAGCATCCCGGTGCGCGCCACGTGCGGCCCTCCGCAGATTTCTTTGCTGAAGGTAATCTCTTTGTCGCCCATCACGTAGACCTTCACTTCGGTCTGGTAACGGTCATCAAAGACACCGATCGCATTCTCCTTTTTTGCTCCATCTACCGTCGTGATGTGGTAGCTGATGGGAAAATCTTTTTCGATAGCCCAGTTCACGAGATCTTCGACAAGCTTTAGTTGCTCCGGCGTCATCTTGTTCTCATGGGAAAAATCAAAGCGCAATCGTTCTCCTGTGATATTGCTACCCTTTTGCCAGATATGGGAGCCGAGGACTTTACGGAGAGCGGCATTGAGCAGATGGGTCGCTGTGTGGAGCTTTGTCGTTTCTGCCGAGTGATCTGCAAGTCCTCCGGCAAATTTCTTTTCGGCTCCAGCGCGTGAAAGTTCCTGATGTCCTGCAAAGGCTTTCTTGTATCCGGCTTCATCCACATGAAGTCCGCGTTCCACAGCGAGTTCTTCCGTGAGTTCCAAGGGAAATCCGTAGGTGTCATACAGATGAAACGCATTCTCTCCACTGATGGTTTGCACGGATTCTTTTGCCACGCGCTCAAAATGTTTGAGTCCTTCGGCGAGCGTACGGCTGAATTGCCGCTCTTCAGCGCTGAGCGTATCGCGGATCTCTTTTTCCTTGGTCTTCAGATATCCGTAAATATGTCCGTATTCCCGGATAACGGCTTCCGCAAGAGCTGGCGTGAACTCTCCAGTTGCCGAGATCTGGAGCTGGCGCGCTGACCGGATCGCGCGGCGGATGATGCGACGGAGCACGTAGCCCTGATCCACATTTCCTGGCTTGATGCCGTCGCCGATGATGAAGGTTGCCGCTTTGAGGTGATCGACGATGATCCGTGCATGGCGGAGAATTCCACTCTCCATTTCATGGGTATCCGGGATGCGCTCGCGCGGAGAAAGCTTGAGGACATGATCGAGAATCGGCTTGAACCGATCCGTGTCGTACACGGTTGGTACACCTTGCAACACTGCCGCAACGCGCTCGAGTCCCATGCCTGTATCGATCGTCTTTTGTGCGAGAGGTTCAAACGTGCCTTCTCCGGTCTTGTTGTATTGAATCAGCACGTCATTCCAGATCTCGAGCCACTCTTTGTCATGGGTAGCAGGATTCCCTTTTGGTTCTCCTACACCCACCCAATAAAACATTTCCGTATCCGGCCCGCAGGGTCCCGTGGTTCCGGCGGGTCCCCACCAGTTTTTTGCTTTTGGGAGGAATCCGATCCGTTCTTCGGGCATCCCGACCTTCATCCAAATATTCGCGGATTCCCTATCCTTCGGCGCATCCTTGTCTCCCTCGAAGCACGTGACTGCGAGCATTTCTGCGGGAATGCCGAGAACCTTCGTAAGAAATTCAAAGCTCATCGTGATCGCACCTTCTTTGAAGTAATCACCGAGACTCCAGTTGCCGAGCATTTCGAAGCACGTGAGGTGCGAGCTATCACCGACTTCATCAATGTCTTGTGTGCGTACACAGCGCTGCACATCGGTCAGGCGCTTTCCCGCGGGGTGCGGTTCACCGAGAATATACGGAACAAGCGGATGCATGCCTGCAGTCGTAAAGAGAACGGTCGGATCGTTTTCGGGAATAAGAGACGCCCCGAGGATTACGGCATGCTTATGTTTCTTGAAGAAATCGAGATACGCCTGCCGGATCTGGTCAGTGGAAAGGGGTTGCATGCGCCTGACGAGTGTAAGCGGATTCTTCTTCTGAGAAAACGTCTAGTTTAACTATTGCAACATGTAAATTTAATTATACTATTTCCCTATGCCCTACCATGAGGTTCTATGGGGGTCACTCAGAGATGAGGAAACGGAAAGTGTTGTCCTACCAACAGATTTTGCTGCTGCACAAAAGCTTCAACTACGGATTGTAGAGCGTCTAGAACGGGATGGTATTCCTAACAAGGAAGGATTTTGGCTACGATTAGGTCTAGAGGAAGGATTGGTGAATGCAATCAAACATGGAAATCTTGAAGATTTTAATCCTCTTCGTGATGCGCCTTCACATTTTCGTGAGCGGACGGTGAAAGTGGAATATGCACTTGGTGCTACGGATCCTTTTACTATTGAGCGAGAATGCCCGGAGAATGACGGTGTCAGAATACTGCGGAAAGAAGCATGTAGTCGTGTATTTCGTATTTGTATACATGATCAAGGGAAGGGTTTCGATCCACAAAAGCTTGCCGACTGCCGTGCGAAGGAGAATCTTGAGAAACCATCCGGAAGGGGATTACTTCTCATGCGCACGGCTTTCGACCATGTGGATCACGAAGACTCCGGACGTCGCCTGATGCTTGCTATTGCGTATGCACGCAATAGGGTCTGCACCATGACGCCGGAGGTTGCTCATACGATAGTCCGTGTCTAAGTGCACTCATCCAGGCAACACCACCGTTCCCTCGTACGCCTCGGTATCCACTTTCACACCAACGATGTCTCCGGGCTTGGCTGAAGCTACGGAAGCATGCTCGATCTCAATGGATTCGATACGCTGCGGCACGATGGTGTCACCTTTTTTCAGCATCACCATGTCGCCCACATTCAGAGGCTCATTCAGATCAATGATTGCCACCCCAATGCGGTCGTAGTAGTGGACGACTTTTCCGATGAGGCGCTGCATCACGGCGGCGGAGGCGCTGGAAATTGCCTTCTGTTTCTGCGCGGTCATCGGCTTCTTCGTTGGCTTCGTTTTCTTCATGGGTTTTGCCGCCTTCGTCTTTTTGCCTTTCCTGCCCTTCTTTGCTTTTCCTGCCTTTTTCTTACCCTTCTTTGTCTTCTTGGCACTCTTCTTTGCCTTGCCCTTGGCTTTCTTTGCCTTTCGCACGGTCTTCTTCACTTTTTTTGCAGCCTTCTTCGTCTTCTTGAGCTTCTTCTTTTTCGCCATAGTGTGAGGGGGAAGTGTCACTACTCACCGTACCCCCGAGATTTTGCGGTCGCAAGATGATTTTTTTGGCATGGAGATAGGGAGAAAGCATTTTTTAATTTAGGCAATTTCCCGCCACATATCACCTATAGCCTTGCGGAACTGCATTTGCTACGATGAGCGCCATCGCTGCCCCAAACAGTCCTCCATGGGTGAAACGTCGTATGGGTCGTACGTTCCTTTCTGGACTCCTCGGCGTGACGA
>VMGQ01000049.1:10365-32882 GCA_007376635.1 Candidatus Peregrinibacteria bacterium Greene1014_49 | reverse complement strand
CTTGATTGTTGGAGTTGGACAAGACGGCTACTACATCGCTTCGGATATTCCCGCTTTCCTCGAGCACACTCGCACCGTTCAATACCTTGATGACGGCGAGATGGTCGAAACGGATGGGGAACAGATCATCTTTCGAGATATTGCAACAGGGCAAGAGCGATCCAAGCGCGAAATCCAGATCACCTGGACAGTTGAGCAGGCTCAAAAAGGGGATTATGCACACTTCATGCTCAAAGAGATCATGGATCAAAAAGAGAGTATTGCGAGAGCGGCAAACCAGGACGAAGAGGAAATCATGACCATCGCGGAGGCGATCAAGAATGCAAAGGGCACCTTCCTCGTCGGATGTGGCACGGCACACAAAGCCTGTATGGCTGCTGAGTACTTCTTCTCCGTTGTTTCCGGTCACCACGTGAATGTCTGCTCCGCGGGAGAGTTCAAGCTCTACCATCACTTCCTCGTTGCCGAGAGTCTGCTGATTGTCGTGAGCCAGAGTGGAGAGACCGCGGACGTTCTCGAAGCTATGAACGTAGCGAAGTCTAAAGGCGCGAAAGTTCTTGCGATCGTGAACGTCGAAGGCTCGAGTGTGGCACGCGCTGCCGACTACACACTCCGGATCAATGCGGGACCGGAGCGGGCAGTGGCCAGCACCAAAGCCATGACCGGCCAGATGTCTGTCATGCTTCTGATTGCCTATGCTCTCAAAGACGCACTCCACGATGGAAAGACTTTGCTCTTTGAAACCGGTGCGCTCATCAACGACATGTTAAATCCCCGCTACCTCGAGCGTATCGCGACAATCGCCGGAAAGATCAAACGCCACGAGCATCTCTATATCATCGGTAAAAGCTGGCATTACCCGATGGCCCTCGAAAGTGCGATCAAGATCCAGGAAGTGAGCTACATGCACGCCGAAGGATTTGCCGGAAGCGAACTGAAGCACGGTCCGATTGCATTGATAGAACAGGGAACGCCTTGTATTGCTCTCATGGGCAATGATGAAGTCACGAGTGACATGCTCAATAATGCGACGGAACTGAAAGCGCGCGGTGCGTTATTGATAGGAATTGCCCCGAAACGTCATGAGATCTTCGATGAATGGTTAAAGACCCCGGATGCCGGTGCGGCACAACCAATTGTGACGATCATTCCGATCCAGATCTTGGCGTATGAATTGGCAGTGCAACGGGGGAAAGATCCGGATATGCCAAGGAATTTGGCGAAATCGGTGACGGTGAAATAATGTGGTTCCGTAGAGACGTACCGTTGGTACGTCTCCGCATGAAGGGAACCTTCAAATGACATCAAATATGTGATACAATCATGTGATGCCTATCGAACCACATGAGCATGATGTTTTCGAAGAATCACACCCTAGAGGAGACTTGGTTTCTCAGCATACCGCAGCGACAAGAGGTCGACTACAACATGAGGTAACGCAAAGAGAAGAGAACAAGCAAAGCAATTTAGAAAGAGATTTTTTTTCCCTGCAAATACAATTTGCACACTGTGTCGCAAGAGTGAAAGGCATTCCCCTTCACGAAGCCCTTTTGCGTAATACATGTCTGTATCGTCGCTTTGGATTACCGCGACCGTTGGATCCAAAAAATCCCGTATGGGAACGTTTCCTGTCAGATTTGGAATTAGCGGAGCATCCCGAAGATGTTGCATATGCATATGCCACGGAGCACATTGCCCCAAGAGAATCTTCAGGAAGGTGCTTTTACTATGACTACGATGCTGAAGAAAAAGCTATCCATATGCATTTTGCGAACAATGACTTGGATCCTCGTGGGCCTTTAAGTGATGCGCGAATGCCTGCAAGGCTCGCTGAGTTGCGAGCGATGTTTGAAGAGATCAAGAACCAGCATCCCGAGGCAATAGCTGTCAGCGGAAGCTCCTGGATATACAATGTGCCCAATTATCGCAGATTGTTTCCGCCGGAATATACGAAAGAACCGAAACGCGCACCGAATGGGTACCCGGGTATGTCGGTGTGGGGACAGTTCATCAACCGGAACGGACAACTAAAAGTAAAAGAAGTATCAGAATTTTTAGGCAAGCTTTCAGTCGCACAGACAGAAGAGGATATTCCTAATGCATTTCCCATGAAGGAATTGGCTGTGAAAGGAAACATCGAGGAATTCTATAAATTTTATGGCATCACGTGAGACGCACCAACGGTGCGTCTCTACGGTGCGCTTTGCACACACACAAACGCATGAAGATTTTTACATTATTGTTCATTCGGCGGAATCCCATAATACTTAAACAGAAACGCCGCAATATCACGAAATACCGGTCCTGCCGTCTGTGATCCGTAAATATCTTTGCGTGGACGATCGAATTTCACCAAAATTAAAAACTTCGGATTTGGTACCGGAGCGTAGCCGGCAAACGTAGCAATCGTGGAACCCGTGCCTGCTTCGTACTTTCCACCAGGACCGGCGATCTGCGATGTTCCCGTTTTCCCTGCCATGCGATACCCTTTTACCTTGGCGACTTTCGCGTATCCAAGATTGATGGAACTGACGAGCATCGCAGTAATCGTGTCACTTGTTTCCGCGGTGATGACCTGATCGACCATGCGAGGGGAATATTTTTCGATCGTGCCGTCACTGTGGATAATGCTGTCGATGATGGTGGGACGCATAAGTTTTCCACCATTGGCGAGCGCGGTGTATCCCGTGATCATCTGGAGAGGAGTGGCGGAGATCCCTTGCCCGTAGGCAGCGGTTGCGAGAAGCGCATTGCTCCACTTCCTCCACGGAAGGATTTCCCCCGGAAGTTCATCTTCCAACTCAATCCCTGAGACTCTGCCAAAGCCAAATCGCTCAAGACTGCGATGAAAGAGCTTGCGGCCAAGTTTCTCCGAAACCGAGGTCATGCAGGTGTTGACGGAAAATTCGAGACAATTGGTCATCGTCACTTTGCCGTAGTATCGGTTCAATGCATTTTTGATCGTATACTCATCTACTTTTATCGGACCCCCGTCATCGTAGATATCACCGGGAGTCACCTCACCCTGATCGATGGCCACGGCCATCGTAATCGGCTTCATCACAGATCCCGGCTCGTATATTTCCTGGATGTTACGATTGAGATACGCACCCACACCGACATTATTTTTGTATTTGAGCCACACGTCCGATCTTTCCGTGGGGAAGATTTCCCGGCGATGATGTTCGCCGATGAGCAGGTAGTACCGGACGATGTCCTTGAGATCGTAGAGTGATTCGAGCTCGTCGATTTTTTTCCGCGTCTCTTCGCTGAGAGTCGCTCTGCCCTCGGGCGTGAAGAGATCGTCGATAAAGGAACGGACGACAAACCCGCGGCTCTCGGGATGGTAGAGTTCCACGATGATGCCTTTTCGCTTCCCTTCATCGAGGATGAGCGGGTCGCGCTCGTAAACATCCCCATAGTTATTGCTGTCGAAGAGGGGTGCGTTGGCCATGGCGAGTATACGGCCAGTGTAGGGATCCATCACGATTGCCTGTGCACTCTCGGCGTCGAACCGAGCGACGGCATCTTGGAGCAGTTCTTCGACCTTCTCCTGAATGAAACGATCGATCGTCAGGATGATCGTCGAGCCATCCTTCGGATCGACGATGCGTTGATCCGCAGTCAGAATCTGTCCTCCCTGCGGATCGCTGACGGTCGCTATGAGACCCTCTTGCCCGCGAAGGAGGGGATTATAGGTGCGCTCGATGCCGTACTGTGCTTCCCCTACGGCATTGAGGAAACCCACGACATGGGAAGCAACAGTGCCGTCCGGATAAAACCTCCAGTGTTCAGGAAGCAGCGCGATACACCGAAGAGGATCCTGGATCTGCTGCGCTGCCTCGCGTGTAGGAGCCTCCCTGCGGCGCACACGAGTTTCCTCCAGAGACTGCAGCTGCCGTTCCCGAAGCTTCTCCGAGATTTCAGGGGTGAGCCGTCGCATAATGGGTACGTATCGGAGAGGACGGCTGCGCAGGTATCCGCGGAGTGCTTCTTCATCGAGTTCCATAGGCCCTGCAAGTCTGCGCGCGAGTGCTGGAATCTGCAGCTGCGCCACTTCTTCGGGATTGGCGTAGATGAGCTTCGCATCAAAGACGACGGTCACTCCGGGGATCGAGAGTTCCTCCACCTGCTGCATCTGCACTTTGGTTGCGCCGTACAGGAGAGGAACAAAGGTCACGCGTTTCTCGCGAATACGGTTTTCGATCGCGCGGGCAAATTGTCTGCGCACTTCCGTGATTTCCGGAATCTCAGCAGGCACGGGGAGCGACAGTCGATCGGGGATGGGCTCAAGCAGTGCACCTGTATTTAAGCGGCGTACGCGCTCCAGGGGATCGAACACAGCACCATAAAAGGTGAAGAGTTCCCGGGGGCACTCGGGTAGGCCTCCTACACACGCAGCATGGATTTCCTCAGTGACGAGTGTGTCGACGAGAGCTTCTGCTATCAGCGTTGGATTGTCGGTAATGACGGGATCGATGTACACGAGATCGAGCGTGGCGTTGGTTGCGAGGATGCTCGTTTCCCCCGTTCGGGCATTGCGCGAGAGCACTTCTCCCCGTTTCGCCGGAAGTTTTACTCCTCCGAAGTGCTGGGCTTGTGCAAGATCGAGATAATCCTTTCCCTTGATGACCTGAAGCTCGATGAGACGGGCGACGACAATCAGGGCGCAGACACCGAGCACGAGGTGCACGATCATCATCCGGCGCTCAAACGAGCGCTTGCGGTGAGCCTCAAAAACGGCCGCAGATCGGGCAGGGGACACGGAGAGCAGTGTAGCGAGAAACAGGGGCGAGACGAAGGATGGAGTTTTATGGTATAATAAGAGGAAATGCCCATACCGAACTGGACATCCCTCAATGGCACCGATCTCCTCCATGCACTCGAACAGTGGACTGTGGAACAGGGCGTATCCGATATCCATACAAGTCCGGAGAAAGAAGATGTCCGCATTGAAGTGCGTCTGCATGGAATGCTTGAACACCTTGTGACGATCTCCAATGCAACCTACGTGGATTTTGTCCGGCGAGTGAAATTCCTGAGCAAACTGAAGCTCAATCTTACCAATGTGCCGCAAGACGGCCAGTACACGTTCCAGGCTCCGGATCGCATGGTCAACGTTCGTGTTGCAAGCATTCCTTCGCGCTTCGGAGAAACGTACACGCTTCGTCTTCTTGATCCGGTACGCGGCATCGTCCCACTCACACAGCTCGGGTTTCCGGAGGAGATACATCAAGCTCTTCAGGAACTCGTCAAGCTCCCGAACGGTCTGATTCTCATCACCGGTCCCACGGGATCAGGAAAGACTACGACCCTCTATGCACTGCTGAATACCGTCGTCGGAACACAGCGCAATATCATTACGTTGGAAGATCCGGTCGAATATGAACTGAAGGGCATCGTTCAAAGCCAGGTGGATACAGAACATGATTACACTTTCTCCTCGGGGCTCCGGTCAATTCTCCGCCATGATCCGAATATCATTCTTCTCGGAGAAATCCGCGATCTGGAAACGGCGCAAACCGCCGTGGATGCGGCACTCACAGGACACTTAGTGCTTGCCACTCTTCACACCAACTCCGCTATTGAAGCGATTCCCCGTCTTCTTTCGATGGGCGTAAGTCCGTATACGTTCGCTCCGGCACTCCGTGCCATTCTTGCGCAGCGACTTGTACGAACACTCTCCGATGCATGTCGCAAACCCGATGCTGCATGTGACGTGGCCGATAGTAAAACCTATAACGGCCGGATGTCGCTTCCGGAACTCATCACCGTATCTCCTGCGATCCAGTCGATGATTCTTTCATCCGAGCCTTCCCAGGCCATTCTCGTACAGGCTAAAAAGGAGGGATACCGCACCATGCGTGAGTGGGGGGAAATCCTCGTGAAAGACCGAAAGACATCACAAGCAGAGGTGGATCGCGTCATTGCATAGGGTTACATATAGTCACTTGCGCATATCGGTCTTTCGCTTTTACTATAGGGAACCGCATGCTTCGCCGCCGTCATCGCACCGGCCCCTATCCTCTCGCACAAACGAGAAGCCCTTTGAAGGCCATAGTTCCTCTCCTCGGAGGTATCGTCTTTGTACTGCTCCTTCTATGGGCGGGGAAAGAAATACTGTCCATCCTACACATCGGCAATGCCGTCCAGCGCACTGCAGTCATACTTCTTGGGGATAGCCGTGGATCCGTAAGTGTTTCTCTGAATGGAGAAGAGCCCCGCAGTGCCGATAGCGAACTCAAGCTCTATCCCGGAGACAGCGTGAACACCGATCGCGGTTCTCCGGCAGCTCTCGAGCTCTTTGATGGAACCACCATCAGAATCGACCGTGGCAGTGCACTCACGATCGACGATAGCACCCTTGGTGCCGTGGAATCTTCCTTTGCCATAGTGCTGGATCGGGGAGTCCTCTGGATAAAAACTCCGGAATCTTTCGCATTTTCAGGGAGTGTTGCGCGCTCCATCACCACACAGCGATATACGGCGGAGATCCCCTCGGGGACGGAAGCCTACTTCAGTGACAGCCTCATCGAAATCTACACCGCCGATGGCGTTGGAGTAACGTTCAGGATTCCGGAGCTCCGCAGTGATCTTGTCGCCGGTGAAGGACAACGTTTTGTCATTCCCGCTGCCGGCACAGATATCGAAGATGCCTATGCAGGACGAGGCGCGCTCTCCACAGATTTTATCGCAAGTCCATTTGTCCTGGAGAGCCGTTCCCTGCACAGTACACGAGGAATTTCTACGACAGATACTTCGCAACCAGAGATCTCCCAGGAGATGGTGACCATCACAGAGCCAGAAGATGGCAGCATTGTTCGCTCCGCAACCGTCACGGTCTTTGGGACATTTTCCTCTCTTGTTGATGCCATACGGGTGAACGGATACCGGGCATTGAGCGATACGGTAAAGGGCACATACAGCATAGAAATTGCTGTCCCGGATGAGGAAGAGATTTCCATAACCGCCGAGGCTCTGAGTCGTGAAGGGCTTGTTCTCGGCAAGGCCGTTTCTACAGTACAGCGCGACCGCACACCGCCGGAAAAGCCGGTTGTTCTTTCTCCCGCACCCGATGGTGCTGAGTACCGCACATCCAAAGACGAACTCGAAATCAGCGGAACCGCCCCAAGAGGAACTGCTGGCATCATCGTGAATGATTACCGTCTGCAACTGTTCCAGACAGGAGATACGAAGTGGAGCTACCTCGCCTCTACGAAGCTTCAGAATTTCGCACAAGGCGAAAACATCTTCCGCATCGTGGCCATCAGCGAATCAGGCTACCGGAGCGAACCCGCTGTACTCACGATTGTCCTCGGAGAAGGGGAGGAGGGTGTGATCTCCGGCGGAACTCCCTCCGCTGCTCCCACTCCGGGATCGCTCCCGAATAATGCTCCACTGAAGCCAGGCACACTTATCATCACTGCGCCGACTCCGGGAACAAGACATGATGCCGTACTCACCAGTACCGGTGCGGAATTCCTCATAGAAGGAAATGTGCCCGCAGGTACTGCATCCGTCTGGGTGAATGACTATAAACTGCAGCTCTATAGCCCAGGAAAAGGCTTCTTTAATTACATCGCGAGCACCAGGCTCAATACACTCAGGCGCGGGGAAAACCCATACGTGATCATCACGCGGGATAAAGAAGGAAATATCCTTGATCGGGTGCAGTACACGATTGTGCTTTCACGGGAATAAGCATTATCGATCCCAGGATATGCGGAGAACATGAATGGCACCTTGCAGATTCTCCTGCAACGGCGCCTCTATCGCATGTTCCTTCCCATCATGCGGCGAGCGAAACTTCAGTTTCCACGCATGCAAACAAAGACTCTCTATATGGTATTTCTCTGCAATCTTCCTACTACGCTGGTTTCCATAATCGCTATCGCCTACAACAGGATGTTCGATCGCTTTAAGGTGCACACGGACTTGGTGCGTTCGTCCTGTACGAGCCTCGCGCCTGCTTTGTACCGCATGGAACACTGCCATTTTCGTTCGGTCACCACTATGACGGCCGATAGGTGCATCGATGATGGCGGCGGGTGGTGAGGGGACTCCGGCGACGAGCGCGAGATATTGCTTCTCTACGGTTCGATCCGCGAATTGCTTCTGCAAATGCCGATGCGCGTCGGGGGTTTTTGCAATGAGCAGGCATCCTGTCGTTTCCTTGTCGAGCCGATGCACAAGTACGGAAGATGCATTGAACGAGATTTTCTTCTTTTTGAAAAGATAAGCGATGCCATGAAGGATCGTCACTTCTCCTTTTTTCATACCAGCACCCGGGTGCACGGAGAAGCCTGCCGGTTTTTCGATCACGAGGCATGCAGGATCTTCGTAAAGAATGGTGAAGGAGAGATCGCTGGGTTTGAGTTCCGATACCTCGACCATTCGCTCACTAATGACAGAGACACTGTCGCCAATCTTGAGCCGAGAAGAGGGCCTTTCAATCACAGAGCCGTTCACCTGTATCAGACCTTCATGAATACTCCGTTGTGCTTCTGCACGTGAAGAAAATGCTTCAAATCGCATAAGAGCGTTATCGAGCCGTTCCGGGCGTTCTACAATCCAAGGCATTTTGGAGTCATTGTACTTGAAAATACTGAGGAATTGGGGCTAAAATACATACAGAACTTAGCTAACGCGGTTCTACATTATAAGGGTTCGGTCTTCTGATCGGCTCCTTGTTTTCATAATTGGGTGAAAACGAGTGATTTCGCTACACTTCACCTCATGGATCACAGTTCACTCCTCACACGCGCTGTCGAAGAAGTTGTCCCCAAGGCTCTCGCCGAGGAAAAACTGAAATCGGGCAAGAAGCTTCGCCTCTATCTCGGGATCGACCCGACAGGAAGCAAATTGCATCTTGGCCATTCGGTTCCACTCCGCAAGCTTCAGGCTTTTGCTGATGCCGGACATGAAGTGATCTTTCTCGTCGGGAGCTTCACAGCGATGATCGGGGATCCCTCCGGAAGAGATGCATTGAGAGAACCACTGACTAAGGAGCAAGTGATCAAGAACTTTGAAACGTATAAGGAACAAGCAAGCAAAGTATTGGATTTTTCGAAGGTGACAATTCGCTATAACCATGAGTGGCTGGAGAAGCTTTCTTTCTCCGATATTCTCAAGCTTGGAAGCCACTTCACGGTACAGCAGATGATCAAGCGTGATATGTTTCAGAAGCGCATTAAGGACGAAGCGGATGTTGCTATTGCCGAATTCCTCTACCCGATCATGGTTGGCTACGATTCGGTCATTCTTGATGTGGATTGTGAACTGGGAGGCTCTGATCAGCTCTTCAATATGCTTGCCGGCCGAACGCTTCAGCAGAAGCTCGGTAAGCGCGATAAATTCGTCCTCACGACGAAGCTTATCGAGGGAACGGACGGCCGCAAAATGAGCAAGACCTACGATAACTGCATCTGGCTCGAAGACTCGGCAAAGGACATGTATGGAAAAACGCTCCGTATCGAAGATCGCCTCATCACGACCTACATGGAGTGCTGCACGGATATTCCGATGGAAGAAATCATCACGATCGAGAAGGCGATGAACAAAGAGGAGAACCCGATGACCTTTAAAAAGGAATTGGCGCACGAGATAGTCCGCACGTACCACGGTGAAGAGGCTGCGAAGATTGCCGCTGCAGAATTCACCAAGGTTTTTACCGACAAAGAAATGCCTTCGGATATTCCGGAGGTGAAAGCGAAGAAAGGGGAGTTATTGCTCGATCTCCTGCTTCGGGAGAAATTGATTACGTCAAAGTCCGATGGTCGAAGATTATTGGATCAAAAGGGGATTCATCTGAATGACAAAGTAGTGACGGATGTGAATGCGGAAGTAGTCGAAGGCACGTACAAAATTGGAAAGAGGAAATTTGTGAGGTTTTTTTTATGAGAAAACAATTATCAATTATTATTATTCTAGTATTTCTGTCGGGATTGGGATATCAATTTGCACAAGCAACTAAAGTTTTAGGATCGATTGAATTGGCGATAGGTATGTCAGAGGGGTTATTTTAATGTACCTTTAAAGGTGGAAAGTGATAGTTATGGAACAACTACTGCATATGATTCTGCTAATTCTCAGTTTGTTGAAACAGCAAAATTTATACCCGTGGATCCTGAAGCCATATCAAAAATATTAAGTTTTCCCACTTCAACAAAAGTCGATGTAAATGTTTGTGCAGGTCTCCTAACCAACTTTAAAGGCGAAGTCAGAGTAGAACTTGTGCCAAGAGTAGCGATTAGGGCACATTTTGAAGAATGCATTTCAGCTGATAAATTTAATGAATCAGATTGGAACCCTAAGGTCCGACATCCGGTTCCTGATTGGAATATTTATGGATATTCTCCAACCCACATAGCAGAGGAACTGCCAACTGAAATTAAAGTTAGGCTATTTTCCAAAATTCCATTTAAAAATTTAGCTTCAATTCATATGAACATTTTATCTGAAACTCTTGAATTCCTGGTCAAAACGGCAACGTTTGTAAAAGCAATTCCACTAAAATAAAAGCATGAAAAACTCACTAGCCTTAATATTTCTTAGCATTTTTTTTATAGGATGTAGTTCTCTTGAGAATGAAAAAGAAGCAACTTCAAGTTCGAGCACGGCATCGCTTGTTGGATCCTCTTTGTTATCTATACGAACTGAACCGACAGCATACGTGAAACCCTCCGACTCCGAGCTCCACACTCTCCTCACACCTCTCCAATACGATGTCACCCAACACGAAGGAACTGAACCTCCATACCAAAACGCATATTGGGATAATCACGAAGAGGGCATCTACGTCGACATTGTTTCTGGTGAACCACTCTTCAGTTCTCAGGACAAATACGAATCCGGAACGGGGTGGCCCAGTTTTACGCAGCCGTTAGTCGCAGAAAATATCGTCGAAGACAGCGACTACCTCCTTGGTTACAAACGAACAGAAATCCGAAGCCGCCTCGCAGATAGTCACTTGGGACATGTCTTTGAGGACGGTCCAGAGCCTCTGGGGCTGCGCTACTGCATGAATTCCGCGGCATTGCGCTTTGTGCCTCGTACAGAACTGGAGGCACAGGGATACGGCGCGTATTCCGTTTTGTTTCAGTGATCGGTTGTGATTCCGTTGTGATAAAGGGAGAATGTGCGCATTGAAGAAATCCGGTTCCTTTGCTGGCATGATCGGTTCGGGGTTTGCTCATCTGCAACATGCAATTGACGAGATTGCGGACGCTGGCTTTCGCACGCTCAAGAAAGTGGGAACTGAACCAAAAGAGTTTCCGAAGACGCCGAAAGGTGGGTCATGGATGCAAAAAGCAAAGGCTATGGGAAAAGGCACCCTACGATTTCTTGGTGAAGCAGGGGAGTCGTATTACCGTAAATACGACGAACTCAAGGTGAAGAAAAAGTAATCGATCCGATGGATCAGAATGTACTCACACCAAGGAAATACGGCATGCTGGCGGCAGCACTCACGAGGAGAACCGAGAGGAGGAATGCATAGCCGAGGGAGCGTGTATCGCGGGTCATTACAGAGAAGGAGACGAAGGGGAGTACATGTTCTTACGGTGAGAGGAGACAATCTATAATCTAATAACGTACTTCTGTCAAGTATTTGCCGTACTGAGTATTTTCGGCCGCCGCAGAGTTACCGTGCAGCCAAGCGAAAGAAGTTCTCCAGTAAAACGACGTGCGGCAGGGGAGTGGTCGCTGCGTAAGGAGGGGAGTCGAACGGAAATACGATTGCCATGCGGGGATTGCCGGAGCCAAGTGAGGAGAGCTTCGGAGCAATCGGACGATGCACAGTCGATCACTACACTGGCGTGCTGCTGCCGGAGAGTAGTGATCGACTGCTGCATACACCCGAGTGTACGTACGTACACCATAGAAATCAATAGCAGAGTGGTATATTCACTCGCCTTTCGTACACCTTTCACTTCTGATATGCCTTCCCTACTTTCCATTCCGGCAGAACGTATCGAGCGGATGATTCTCATCATGCGAGATCAGAAAGTGATGATCGATAGTCAATTGGCAAAACTCTATGGAGTCTCCACCAAGCGACTCAACGAGCAAGTGCGCCGTAATGTTGATCGATTTCCAGCAGATTTTATGTTTCAGCTTTCAGCAGATGAAACCCATTCTTTGAGGTCGCAATTTGCGACCTCAAAGAAAAAAGGCGGTCGCAGATATTTGCCATACGTATTTACAGAACAAGGAGTTGCTATGCTCTCCAGCGTTCTCAAAAGTAAGCGCGCAATCCACGTGAACATCTCCATCATGCGAGCTTTCGTTCAATTGCGATATCTCCTTGCGACGCACAAGAAACTCGCACAAAAGCTTGAAGACCTTGAATGTAAATATGACGAGCAATTTCGCTCAATTTTTGATGTCATTCGCAGCCTTATGACACCTCCAGAACCAAAGAAGTTGCGGAAGATCGGATTTAAAACGAATCCGGAGAAAGACGAATAATTGGAAGTCACAATTTGTGACTTCCAATTTTATTTCCCGTGACATCTCTTATGTACATCTTTCAGCTGCGGATTCGTCACGTGCGTATAGATCTGTGTCGTCCCCAGGTCTTTATGCCCGAGTAGCTCCTGCACAGACCGGAGATCCGCGCCATTACGGAGAAGATCTGTCGCAAACGAGTGCCGAAGCGTATGGGGCGAAGGATTACTGACGATCCCCGCCTTGAGCGCGTACTTCTTCACGATATTCCAAATCGATACGCGTGACAGGCGAAACTCTTCGCCCGGCGGCATGATGTTGCTCGCCTTCTCCAGACTGCGGATGAACAGGGGAGTGAGGTGATCTACGCGAGACCCGAGATAATCCTTGAGTGCCTCCACTGCCCTGTCGGAGAGGAAAACGACTCGGATCTTGCCGCGCTTTCCACGGATGGAAATCTCGCGTGTCTTTTCATTGATATCTTTGCAGTTGAGAGACCGCAGTTCCGCAAGACGTAAGCCCGTGGAGAAAAATGTCTCGAGGATTGCACGATCACGCTTCCCCTCCCGCTTGCTCGTATCTGGTGCTTGCAGGAGTTTTTCAAGATCTTCGGCAAAAAGCACTTTTACCTTCCGCTCACTTTCTTGAAACCGGGTCACGCGATCCGGAGGGTAGATGTCCATCTCCTCTTCTTGAATGAGGTACCGCAGGAAGGCGCGCAAGATCGTAATGTGGTGATTTTTCGTTCGAATCATAAATTCCCTGCCTTGCGCAGTGCGGTAGGAGTGCAAAGCAGACTTAAAGACGCGCACAGAGCCCTTATTCACCTCCCGGGGGTCAGATATGCCCATAAACTCTGGCAGGAGATCCAGAGACTGCCGATACGTTTCGACGGTTAATGGCGATTTGTTCTGTTCTGCGCGCATAAACTGCAGATAGCGGTCGATTGCCTGCGTAAGTGGAGTCGGAGAATTTGGCATAGCAGAGCGGGGGATAGGGTTTTCCACAATCTCTCCTTGTTAACATAATGCATTTTATGTTAAGTATTCAAGTGACTGGAATAGAAATGTGTTCTTGTTATACTCTTGCGCCAATGTTCCGCTTCTACAGCTATGTCAATGAGCCCTCCATCACTGAAGCGACATCATCGGATTGATGAAGCAGAACAACGCAGATTTGGACTGAGCAGAGATGAACGCAATGTGATGCTTGCCGTCGTTCAAAACGATGCGACCATTCCCCCACTCATCGATGGGCAATGCAGTGATCCTATTCCCGTGGAGATTGATCCTCAGAAGCCCTTCCAGTTCGCCATCATTCTTCCTCCAAAACAAATTACTACAGCAGATGGCTTTTCGCTCTCCGGAGTTGTAGCTACTGGTTTCAACGAGACTGCGGACATCCGGACGATTTATGCACCGGGAGTCCAATTTGAAGGCGTACAGCTTCTTTCCGGTAAGCCTCCGCAAAATCAAATGACGCTTCTGGAAATGCAGACTGTAGACACGATTCCACAGTTGGCACGGGCAGACGGAACAATTCCTGTGATACGGGATATAGCACCGCTAAAGCTTTCTACAGAGCGGGAAGAAGAGGTCTTTACGGTCTTACTTTGGCAGGTACGGGATCAGGTGATGCAAGCGATCATTAACGAAGGCATGTCTCCAATGCATGAAATGATTTTGCATGAGTCGAATGTCAAGCAACCGCTCGCGGCATTCAAAGTACGACTCATTCCCATGACTGGTCAGACCAAGGGCGAGACGAGCATGTAGTACAACATCGCCGCCACTTCCCGGAGCATGCTGCGAAGCGTAAAGGCATCGTTCGGAGGATTGTCTGCGGGATACACCGGCAAGTTCCCCCATCCCTGAATTTCCGCGAGGTACTGTATCCGCGCGAGGTGATAGCGATCACTGATGCCGACAATCGATGCACACTCCTTGATGAGTGGCCGAGAGTACACCAGGTTCTCCCAGGTCGAAGTCGACTCCTCTTCCAGCGCAATGATATCGGGATCGATGCCGTTGCGCATCGCCACGCTACGCATTACAGCACGCCTCTCCCCTGCCCCCCGTAAAAATCAAACGCTCGATTTTTCCTTCATGCACAAGCCGAGCTGCCGTAACGGTACGACGCATGATGCCCGGTCCCGGATCATCGCTGCGATGGACTGCTGCTCCGAAAACGAGACCACACTCCACGGGAAATACTGCGTCACCGGGAAAGGCAAGCACAATACGTTCTGTAAGCGCCGTGAGAATAATTCCCGTCACGAGCCCACCGTAGATAGCAGTCGTAAGAATCAGCCGAAATGGCTTTGGGATAGTCATCGGGTGGATGAAGAGCGAAGCAACGTTTCAATGGTGATGTGTGCAGGGACGCGCGGAAGATTGCTGCTCCAGGGCGGCCACAAGCGGATATCGGCATTATCCACTTCCGGAAGATTCCGGAGGATCCGGAGAGCCTCCACAGTCGTCAGACCTGTTACGAGCTCCCGCACGCGTTTGCTGAAGCGCGCTCCTGCCGGCGTGAGGGGATCGAGAATGAATTGTTCGGTACCCGAAAGGTCGACCGTCAGCTTGATCCATGAGAGATCATCGGCATAGTCGATGACGTGTGCGACAAGGCGATCCATAGTCATGGTTTCAAGCAGTAAGCGTTTGCCAACACCCACATGGTTCTCCAATTCCTTTTTGAGCATATTAAGAATGTGCTGAGCATCGTAGGCATACGCGGTATAGGTAAGCGATCCCTGGATGGGAATCGAAGTCACCGCTTCCCCGAGGAATGCTTCCTGTAAATCAAAATCATGGAACTCCGCACGAGTAAGCTCGTCGTAGTAGAGGATCTCGATAAACGAATCACTGTACTGGGAGTTATGTAAAGTTTTATCTTCTTCCACCAGTTGTTTGGCGGTTGCGAGAAGTTCCTGTTCCAATTGTTTTTTGGCAATTTCCAGATCTTTTTCATGGAGCACCGTTCGGAAGGACGTTTTCCCGCCGGAAAAAGCGCTGCGGTTTTCCGCGTAGACCTTCGTGCGTTCGTCCGGGGCAAGACCCAGAAATTCCCACTGGAGTCCCGCAGGGAGATTGCCGCGTTCACCGGTGATTTCCCCGTACAGATCCAGATCGGCGGCTTCGGCGCGCGCCGTCACCTCCTCTCCTGGTGCAATATTCACCGGATCGCGTAACAGAAAAATCATGCCGGCGTTGTTAGCGATACGCGTTTGCACGCGAAGCGAATACGATTCATCGGAATTGTTGATGATCGTTAATTCTCCATGGGCGTTCTCTCCGACAAAATCCTTACTCACCTGATCAAAGGTAAGGCTCCGTGAAATTTCCACGCGAATAGGCAGTAACTCCATCGTCCGTACGCGCTGCGGCACTGCCACGGTACTTCCCGAAAGCACGAGCCACACATTTGCTGTCTGGCTCACAGAGTCCTCTCTGGGCCATACACGAATTTGTGCTGACGGCAGCAGCCAGAAGAGGACAAAAAACAAAAGAAGCCCGCTTACCAAGGTAAGAATCCAGATACGAATTTTAGGAACGCTCAAAAGCCCCATAGTCTGGAGCCGTGACCGGATCTGCTGCTGCCAGACGTGTGGCGAAAATGCACGGAGAGCTTCCGGAAGCATGGGATGATTTGCAAGAATTGCGCGAAAATCCTTCACACTATCCACAACCCGTAGACCCTTTGATCGAAGGCTCCGCACCATGGATTTCTCCCGAACTGCAAAGCGTGCTCGTGCACCGAGTGCAGCACATGCAGCCAGAAAACCATCTCGCTCAGCAGCGTTTTCGTATCCAGCGAGAATGATGAGCAACTCACCGGGAATTGCTTCTGCGCGTTTCAGAAGTTGCGACCACGACTCCCCTTCCTGTGGCAAAAAAACGGAGAGAGAAGGCATGGTCATGCAGTGAAGAAATTATTTCCGGAGCGCCGCAAGAGCGGGAAGCTCTTTCCCTCCTATAAACTCAAGCATCGCCCCCCCACCGGTGCTCACATAGGTATAGGCATCGAGGGGATAATTGTACCGCGTATGGAAATCGATCGTGTCCCCTCCTCCGATGATGGCCGTCGCTCCGCTTTTGCAAGACGCGGCAACAGCCTCGGCAATCCGCTTGGTTGCATGAGAGAAACGGTTGAATTCAGAGAGCCCCAGAGGGCCGTTCCAGATGATTGTTTTGGCGGTGGCGATTATGGCGATAAAGCGCTCGATGCTCACTTTCCCTATATCGTATATCGCCATATCTCCTTCGATGTCTTCCACGGGAAGATCCAGTTTCGTTGCGGTTTCCGAAGCTTCTGTGGCCACAACCACATCCCGCGGAACGTGAATTTTTGCCTTCCCTGCAAGCTCCCCTTCCAGCATCAGTTCTTGGCATTTTTCTACCCACTCCTCTTCGTATTTGCTGACGCCGACATCGAAGCCCCGTGCTGCAATGAAGGTATTGGCAATACAGCCGCCAACCAAGACATCGTCGCCCTTGGATAAGAAATGCTCGATAACAGGGATCTTCGTTTCCATCTTCGCACCACTGATGATCAGCACCACAGGATGCTCCGGATCTTCCGTGGCTTGAGAAAGGTGGGTGACTTCCTCTTCGAGCTGGAGTCCCATGAACGAAGGAAGCAATGCAGGAACGCCGACCATACTCGCATGTGCGCGATGGCAGTTGGTGAATGCGTCATTCACGTAAAGATCAGCAAGTGACGCAAGTTCCTTCGCAAACGCCATATCATTCTTCTTCTCGCGGGGATCGAACCGGAGATTTTCGAGAAGAAGCACTTCGCCAGGTTTCAAATTTGCAGACGCTTTCTTCGCGCTATCACCGATGCAGGAATCTGCAAAAAGGACTTTGGTCTTCAGAAGTTTTTCGAGAACGGGTACCAGAGGTTTCTGGCTAAAGATGGGATCCGGTTTGTCCTTGGGTCTCCCCTGATGCGCCATAAGAATCAGGGATCCACCGCCCTTGAGAATCGCCTGCATCGTAGGAGATCGGCACATCAAACCCCGCACGCACGAGGACGCGCTTGCCCTTGAGGGGAGCGTCTTTGAGAAGCGGATAGGACAACTCTTTTTTAACCATGAGAAGAGTGTAACAAAAATTCTTGCCGGAGTGCATCATCTCCATCCGTCCAATAGCCGATGAGTACCCCTCCATCATTCACTACCGTATCCACGGCATTGCATTTTTGGGCCGAAGCATCCAGACGATCCATGAATGCTGCAACAGGTATTTGGAGTGATGCAGAGACAATGTAGCCGCGGCGATCGAAATGCAGCATCTCGCTTAAGCGCTCGGGAATCATCGCTTCCGTGCAGGGATAACGATCCATGGATCCATCGATATCGCTTTCGCGCAAAAATCCATTCCACTTACGGAGAATGGCCGAACTCATGGAAGACTTTCCCAGAATGCCGAGAAGAATGCGACCCGCAGAGGTTCGGGATTTGGTCATGGCTTTACTATACTATCGAACCATGGATATCTGGATGATTCCCCTATCCGCATTCGGAGCCGCCGCAGTATTGCACTTCTGTGCATTGCGTCTCTTTCCTCGTCTGGGACTTCTCGATTTTCCAGAGCGCTACGGGCTTCTGCGCAAGCGACTCCCCTACCCCGCTGGCATTCTGAGTGTATGCACATTTCTAGCCTTTTTCTCCTATCTCGAAATCTGGAACCAGGAATTTTTCGGCATTTTCACAGCAGTCATTCTTCTCGCCATCATTAATTTCATCGACGACCGCCGCCCACTCCCCTTCTCTATCCGGCTCTTCGTACAACTCTTCTGCGCGCTTGTAATCTTTCTCATGGGCACACGCATTTTCACCATCACCAATCCGTTGGAGGGTATCAGTGGCATTCCGCATATTGCACTCGATACGTGGGTGATCCCCTCGGTGACATTCTCCAATCCTTCCATCATAGGCATGGTTTTTACGATGCTTTGGCTCGGCCTTACCATGAACGCGCTCAACTGGTTTGATGGTATCCGCGGGCAAGTGAGCGTGGTTTCGCTGATCGGCTTTCTTACCATCGGCGCGCTTTCGTTGAGCGATCGCGTGGGCGACGAACATCTCGCACTACTTGCATTCATTCTCGCCGGAATCGCGGCTGCGGGATTATTCTTCGATTTCCCACCGGCAAAAGTGGTAATGGGTGATACGGGAGCTATGTTTTTCGGATTGATGCTTGGAGTCCTCACGATCTACTCCGGAGGAAAAGTGGCAACGGGATTTCTTGTCCTTGGCGTTCCACTTCTGGATAGCATCATCGTGGGACTGCGGCGCGTTCTCAAAGGCAAATCTCCTTTCCGGGGGAATGCGATTGACGAGCATCTGCATCATCGATTATTGCGAGCGGGATGGAGCGAGCGGCAAGTCATCGCATTGACAGCGGTGCTTGGCACAAGCTTCGGGGTTGCCGCATTGTTTATGGATACGCTGCAGAAATTCCTGGCGGGGGTAGCGCTTGCGGGAATTATGATGGTGCTGTCGGTGTACTCAGGAAAGAAATGTACTATGAGAAATTGAGAATGGAGCAGCCTTTCTTTTTTAATTCTCCCCATACACCATCGGCCTGCTCGTCACCCCATAGGGCTTCGCTTCAATAATCACCGTCCGGCGCCCCCGTGGCAGCACCTGCACCGTCATCGCTCCCCGTTCAAAATCAAATGCGGAAAGCTGCGCAGGACGGAATTCCGCTTCGCCAAAGGCAGTACGAAGATAGATATCCGAAGAAAGTTCGGGGTTACGGACGACTTCTCCATTTCCGTCGAGAATCCTGATGCGAACCTCTTCCCAACCGCGACCCGTGAAATCGCCGTCATGCGTGATTTCGATAGTGGTACCTGTAGGAGGAGCAGCCGCAGGATGAAAACCCGATGGAGGTAGTTGTTCCGGAGAAGCCGTCACGACCGTTGAACGGCTCAGGACTGCCGTTTGTAGCGAGACCGAGGATGAGGCTGGTTGCACAGCGACCACCTGCCGCCCACGCAATGCAATACGTGACTCCTTACGACTCGCTATCCGCGAAAGTCGTGACACTCGTGGAGTAGACCAGACAGGAGCAACACTGCTCTCTGCGATACCTGTTCGTGCTGCAGGAAGATTCCCAGGATCAGCTGAAGCGATTGTCGTACGTGCAGCCGGATAATTCGCCTGCACATAGAGCATCGGGTTAATCGTATATTTCTTTCCCTCGGCTTGGTTCAGCCCTTGATCCACCGCAGCCACGAAGCTTAAGCCAGCCGTACGCTGCTCTTCTCCGGTAAAGGGCCAGAAAGGGTGCCACAGAGCTTCTGCGCGATCCATCTGGAAGTGCAGGTGCGGACCCGTAGCAAATCCTGTCTTTCCTGAGTAGCCGATCTGTTCCCCTTTTGAGACAAGGGAACCTGCGGTTGCAAGAGCGCCATTCAAATGGCCGTAGATCGAGTAAAGCGTTGTCGTTTTCCTGGGATCACTGGGATCGGGGACATTCGGGTGCCGGAGCATTACCATGATCCCGAGTCCCCCGTTTCCCGTAGTATCCACCCGCTCGACGACACCATTCATGACAGCACGAATGGGTGTACCCGTCGGCACACGAATATCCACACCGACGTGACTTCCGGAATTCTCTGCGCCAGTTGCATAGGATCCGAGATGACCCATCGAGTACACACTCGACGGATTATCTGCATCGGCACTACCGGCACTGTACTTCGGAAGCGGAACCAAGAGAGCAATCGGCACCTGCGTGAACGTATGTTCCTTTGGATTCCCTCCGTACTGACCCCAGCGGGAATAATCCGGCACCTGAGCTATGGGGGTGACTGTGCCGGTGTAGACAATCAGGCTATCATCCGTTTTACCGAGCACCGACGCCCAGAATGTATGCCAGCCGTACTGACCCATCATATTGCCGGCGATATAGGCGATCACCGAAAGTGCCGCTATCCAAAACGAGGCTCGTTGCGACAAATAGTGGAATACATGCGGTTCTGCTACCGTATGCATGCTCCGTATCGTGAATCCATGCCGTCGACGATTGACTGTATGCATGTGTATTTTGCTTTAGTTATATTCTATCACATTTAATACTATTTATCAATGTCTGAAATAATTAACATTTGGCTTACTAATGCGGAAAGTACGGTGTCTTGCGGGAAAGCCCTCGCACGAACGCTCTATGCCTTTCCTGTGGATATTCTTCTCTCCGGTGAACTCGGTGCGGGAAAAACAACATTTCTGCAGGGATTTGCGAAAGGTCTCAGTATTACACAGAAGATTGTGAGTCCGACGTTTGCATTGGAACAGAGATACCCTACGCCCTACTCCCTACGCCCCACCGATCCAGATTGCACATTGCAAATTACGGAATTGATACATATCGATCTCTACCGCCTTTCTCAAAAACAATCCCGACAACTACTCTACGCGACGGAAGATCACACGGGCATCCGCTGCATCGAGTGGCCGGAGCACGCGGCTATGGATACGAAGGCACCGCACATCCATGTGAATTTTTCTGAAGATGGAAAAAGTCGTATAGCAACAATTCTTTTCGACGATATTGCGCTTCCTTCCCGGAGTCAGATAGAAAGCTGGCGTAGAGAGATGCTTCTGCCCACGCACATCGCTAGGCACTGCGATGCTGTGGCTGACTTTGCCGAGGAACTCGGAAGTATTCTTCTCAAGCGCGGAATTCCCCTCCGGCCAATGCTGCTGAGGCGGTGTGCCGAAGTGCACGATTTGCTCCGCTTTCTCGATTTCCGCCTGGGAGGATTTGCGGGACAGGAGAGTCACACGGCAAAGCAATTGCGCCTGTGGGCAGATATACGCAGGCGTTATCCCACTCTCAAGCATGAGCCGGCATGTGCGGCATTCCTCTCCGAACGCGGATATCCAGCACCCGCAGAAGTCGTTAAAGTTCATGGCCTCGAACTTCCCTCCCCTCCACGCAGCACCATAGAACAGCAAATACTCTTTTACGCAGACAAGCGTGTAAAAGTCGATGAGCGCGTGACGCTCGGGGAACGCTTCGAGGATTTTCGAAAGCGTTACAGTAATGGAAAGCGCTCGGAAGACGGTGAGAAATGGTACCGCGAGGCAAAAGGAGTAGAAGAAGAGCTTTTTCCGGAAGGTTGCCCTCTCTAAAGAGCACTCCGTATTTGCGTAGAAAGAAAGCTCTTTTGCAGGCACAATGATCAAGAATTATTCAAAAATATGTCCAATCCCTCTCTCCTCAGTATCACCGCAGTACTCATCGTGAGCTGCATATCCTTTGCGGGTATCGCACTCTTTTCGCTATCAGAATCTGCCATTCGCAAGAGTCTCCTGTACCTCGTAAGTCTGGCCGCAGGGGTTCTCTTTGGTGAGGTGTTTCTCCATATCCTTCCCGAAATCACGGAAAAAACTGGGATGACTGTTATAACGAGCATAGGGATTCTCATCGGTATCATCGCATCATTCGTTATAGAAAAAATCATCCACTGGCATCACTGCCACGTCCTCCCCTCCTCCGATCACCATCATCCGGTAGGCATGCTTACGCTTGTGGGAGATGGTATCCACAACATCGTCGATGGCGCTCTGATTGCAGGAAGTTTCCTTGTGTCACCGGAGTTGGGCATCGCAACAACGATAGCTATCGCACTCCACGAAATTCCTCAGGAAATCAGCGACTATGCCCTTTTGATCTATAGTGGCTACTCCCGCAATAAAGCTCTGCTCTGGAACTTTGTTTCAGCGCTTGCGTCCGTTCTCGGTGCGGTATTTGTGCTTCTCGGGCGTGACGAGCATCCGGAGTTTTTAACGCTCCTGATGGCGTTTGCTGCAGGAAATTTTCTCTATATAGCAGGTGCGGATCTGATTCCTGAGCTCCACAAGGAAACCCGCTTGCGATCTGCACTCATACAACTTCTCCTCATTTGCAGCGGTATCGGGCTGATGCAGGCTCTCACACTCTTGGAATAACGATTAGAATAACGAGGATTCTTGTAATTACCGCACCCAGATCATCAATTCTTCACCAATAATTGTCGCAATGGTATGGGGATCGGTGTGCAGGAGCGGA
>VMGQ01000049.1:0-10352 GCA_007376635.1 Candidatus Peregrinibacteria bacterium Greene1014_49 | reverse complement strand
CATGATCGCGAGCCGCTCGGTCAGCGTCCACGCTTTACCGATTCTCGGATGCGGATGTTCGAGGTAATTGCGCACGTGTACCCATACCTTCAAAGACTCATTCAGAATAAGGAACTTTGGAACGACAGTTCCGAGTGCTCGCACCAATGTCAATTCGGAGCGCAGCAACCCCGAAACGCTTGCTACTGCCATGGTGTGGTGAAAATACACGGTAAAGGTAAGAGCAATGAGGAGCAGCGCGATATCAAACAGGCTTTCCCGGATCATTCCTTCCATGGTCCTTCTCATAGTAAAATGATACTTATCGCGGTACTTCACATAATCTAGCGCCATGTGGGCAACGATCAGTGCGCCAAAAGCACCAAGCGACAGGAGTGCAGCGGAAAGAATCGTAATAACCAGATAGGCTGCGTGAAAGGCGGGTAATTCGTCATGCCGATGGGCAAAGATACGAGCGGAAGCGAGGGTGTGTGGCATAAGGGTTTTTTTATATTATAACACAATATTAAAATATATCAAACACTTAGAATGCTCTGTATGAATCTACAAAAGTACAGTACGAACCCTCTCTAATCGATCACACACTTCCTTCTCAAACCCCCTCTCCGTTGGTTCATAAAAATCCATCCGATCCACTCCCGTCGGAAAATAATGCTCAGCAACCACTCCCTCTGGAGCATCATGCGGATACTCGTAGCCTTTCCCATACCCCTGCGACTGCATCCCCTTCACGGGAGCATTGCGCAGATGCATCGGCACTTCGAGTGATGGCATCGTATTGATTGCCTGCTTTGTCGCTTCCATCGCCTTTGTCACGGCATTGCTCTTTGGTGCCTGACCGAGATAGACGCAGGCATGTGCCAAGAAGAATTCGCCTTCGGAAAGTCCGACAAGCTCGAATGCCTGCCATGCACTCACGACGATCTGCAGAGCTCTGGGATCTGCATTCCCAATATCTTCCGAGGAAAAGATTGCCATACGACGGAAGAGAAACCTCGGGTCTTCTCCACCCTTAATCATTTTAAAGAGCCACAGAAGCGCAGCATCCACGTCGCTGCCTCGTAGGGATTTAATGAACGCCGAGATCGTATCGTAATGATCCTCCTGATCGGCGTCGTAGCGACTGCGGCGTTCCTTGAAGAGTTTATCGATTTCGGAAAGAGATAATTTCTTGCCTGCGGTAAGTATCGCTAACTCAAGAGCATTCAATGCAATGCGCGCGTCACCGTTGGCAATCGTCGCAAGGCGCTGCAATGCCTCCTTTGCGATCTGTACTTGTCCTTTGTATCCGCGTTCGTCGGCAATAGCATGTTCGAGAACATTCATAAGATCTTCAACACTCAACGGTTTCAGAAGATATACATGTGACCTCGAGACAAGTGCGGCATTCACATCGAAGTAGGGATTGCCCGTTGTTGCACCAATCAGAATGACATCACCGCGTTCAACATAAGGTAACAATGCGTCTTGCTGCGCCCGATTAAACCGATGGATCTCGTCGATGAAGAGCACTGTGCGCTGCTTGAATGCATTTTTCATCCGTTCGGCTTCACTGCACACTGCCTTGAGATCAGCCACACCACTCGTCACAGCATTGAGCTGCATGAACTGCGCTTTCGTGGTCTCGGCGATGATCTTGGCAAGCGTCGTCTTTCCCGTTCCCGGCGGGCCTGCGAGGATCACTGACGAAAGCGCATCGGATTCGATAGCTTTGCGTAAGGCTGTTCCCTCTCCCACAATCTCCAATTGTCCAACAAACTCCCCAAGGGTTCGGGGGCGAACGCGGTAAGCGAGAGGTGAAGCGGAGGAAACCGAAGTCTTGAGCATAGCAACATCATAACGCCAAAAAGAAGAAAGATTTATGAAGTTGCAGAGTTTAACGCATTTACGGATAATGTGATCCTATGGATTGTGAAAGTTGTCATTCCCCCATCTGCGAATCGTGCGGAGGATGCAAATGCCCGGGCAATGAGTGCTTGTGCAAAACTATTTTTGACGACAAAGAAGATGGTGCCACTGCAACAACACTTGAGGATGTAGAAATCTAAGGAGACCCAACAAATTCCGCGATGTCCCTTCGCACTTCTTGCGCGTGGGATCCACAGTCTATGTTGTCGTAGATCTTTGCGATGCTTCCTTGAGAATCGATAAGAAAACTTACGCGCTTCGGAAATATTTCCCCATCGGCGCCATAGGCAGTGATGATCACTCGATCGGGATCAGTAAGGAGCGGAAAGGGTAGTGCAAATTTTTTCGCAAAACGCTGATGACTCTCGATCGTGTCCTTACTGACCCCGAGGATCACGACCTGTTTGGAAATTTCCGTATACTGATCACGGAATCCACAGGCCTCAATCGTACATCCCGGCGTGTCATCCTTCGGATAAAAATAGAGAAGCAACCATCGACCGGAATACGCATGCAATGTATGGATCTTGCCATCTTGGTCAGATGCAGAGAAAGCCGGAGCAGGATCGCCAAGATGAAGCATTATCGATTGCAGATAGTATGGGGCTGATCGTTCATGAAAGCGAAGTTTCCGTATTTCTCTTCTCTCTGCTATACTACGATGAACCCATGGCCGACTATATCGCCACAATCACGCAGGGACAGAAAGCCACTCTCAGCAATGCAGAGCAGCAAAAAATGGGGAAAGTAGAGGCAGCCCCGATGGATGACAAGCATAACCAGTTTTTGCATACGATTCTCTCCCTGATTGATACAGGCGCAATCGATGTCTACAAACCCGATACCTTTCTCAAGCACGAAGTCTATGACACGCTCGATGAAACTTGGCGCGACAAGACAGATCTGGCGCTTCTCAATATCGCGAATCATTTGCAGAACATCTATCTCTTCCGTATAAGCAAACGTTTTTAAATTCTAATACCCAAATCACATGCCAAATCCAGAAATCCCCAAGGAGCAGACAAGCGCTGGTGCATATGACGCATTGAAAAACTTGCGAGACGCAGTTATCCCGGCCGAAGCGGTGAAAACGCTCAATAAGTTCGTTGATGCACTTGCCGTTTCGCGCGACCAACGCCTTGCCATGGTAAAAAACATGCTGCTTGGAAACCAGGCACAAAATCCAAATCTTCCGAAGCTTGAGGCGACTCTTGCTCTCAGTTAAGAGCAGAAACATCAAGCCACTGAATACGCGGATCCCCTTTCCACCATGTCATCTGTCTTTTTGCATATTGGCGCGCTTTTGCAGCAATAATTTCTTGTAACGCATTCGTATTCAACTCTCCGCTCGAAATCGCCTCAGCAATTTCCCGATAACCGTGACTTTTCATCCCCGGATCATCGATGGAATATCCGCGATCAAGGAGTGACTGAACCTCTTCGATCCATCCATCCTCGAACATCTCTTTGGTTCGTGCATTGATTCGCTCTACCAATGTTTCCCTTTGCCACTGCATGCCAAAGATCAACAAATCCCACGGACATGTTCCGGATTGTTTGGCTTCTGAAGGCTTCATTCCCGTTCCTTCGAGAATCTCCATCGCGCGAATCACGTAAGATTTATTCTTGACGGAAAACGCCGAGGCGGTTTCAGGATCGATCCTCTGTAGACGTTTAAATAACGCCGCTCCCCTATCTGCATCGTATTGTTCTTCCAGTTTCTTTCTCAACGCGGGATCGGCATTTGCAACAAATTGCAGATCATCGAGCAATGCAGAGATATAGAGCATCGATCCGCCAACGAGAATCGGCACATTACCGCGACCAAGAATTTCCCCGATGACGCGCGTCACCTCGGTTTTGTACCATGCAGCGGTTGCCTCCTCTTTGGGATCGAGGACATCGAGCAAATGATGTGGAATACCACGCATCTCTTCAGGATGGATTTTTGCTGTGCCGATATCCATGAAGCGATAGAGCTGGCGGGAATCGGCGTTGAGGATTTCGGAGCGACCATCATCGTTCTGCAGCGGAGACCCGCGGGTCTCCGCTACGGCGTGTGCAATATTTAACGAGAAATTTGTCTTCCCCGATGCCGTCGGCCCGAGCACCACAATCAAGGGATGTTCGGATTTCCCGACATGAAATGTCAAAGCCTCTTTCCAATTCTGTGTCATCACCATCTATTTCACCACATTCGCGAATCAATGAACACTGCTCCGATTCCAAAAAAGCGGTACAATGATCTGAACTTTTCCTTTTCCATTTTTCCTCCATACTCCTCCCATGCACCCCCTCATCCAATCCGTAGCGCGCAATATTTCCCTTGGACGTATCACTCCAAGCAACACATTGATCCCCACGGTCATTGAGAAGACGCAGTTTGGAGAGCGTGTCTACGATATCTACTCACGACTCCTCGAAGAGCGCATCGTCTTCCTTGGGACACCGATCGGTGATGATGTCGCGAACTCCGTCATCGCGCAGTTGCTGTTTCTGGAAAAAGAAGATCCAAAGAAAGACATTCTTCTCTATGTGAACTCCCCGGGAGGACAAGTGACGTCCACGCTCGCGATGTACGACACGATGCAGTATGTGAAGCCCGATATCTCCACGGTGTGTCTCGGCATGGCCGCTTCCGGCGGCGCCATTATCCTCATGGGAGGAGCCAAAGGAAAGCGCTTTGCCCTCGAGCACAGCGAAATTATGATTCACCAGCCTCTCGGAGGCACCGAAGGTCAGGCGACCGATATCGCGATCCACGCGGAACACATCATCAAGACGAAAGATTTGCTAAACACCATGATTGCCAAGCACTCCGGACAAAAAGTTGAAAAGGTAAAAAGTGACACCGAACGAGACAAATTCATGAGTGCAAAGGAGGCGTTGGATTATGGGATTATTGATGGGATTGTGACGAAACATTGAGGGTGCGGACACGAACAAATGCATCCGTAGAGACGTCCGCCTAGGCGGACGTCTTTTTTCCACGACCAAGAGACGGCACAGAGTGCCGTCTCTACAACGGTCGACATTTCCTTACATCGTCGTCGCCCTCGATGTATCACACGCCCCCGATCCACAACAGGACATCTTCATAACGAGGATATAGAGCGCAATCCAGACAAAGGCATTGATCGCGGCAGGCATGGTATCAGCAAGCGACACGCCACCGATGACGGATTTCAGAAGCATCCCTGCTGGAATGGAACCAAGTGCGAGGCTGGAGGCCCATGCTTCAATATCACGACGCTTGTCTAAAACAAGAAGCGCTCCACCCACAATCATCAATGCGGGCATCACGTACGCCCAGAGAGATCCAAGGAGTGAAACAGCACCAAGGCCATCACTGACCATGCCACGAAATGCAGAGATCGTAAGGTAATGAGCAATACCGACAAACAGAAGAGAAAGACCAAAGCTTACACGGAGACAAAGCGCAACAATGCACTTTGGGGACTTGGGGCACCAAGCGGGGTTCAACATGGAAGAAGGGGGAAGAATTACCATATATTGTTTCACGAAGGCGAGCAGATGCAAGTTGATATAGTCTCTCTCCATGTTTTCTCTTCTACAATCAACAGTCCTCGGCCGCCGTGGTCAACTACACACAGCACACGGCGTCATCGAAACTCCCTTCTTCATGCCCGTGGGCACAGCCGGAGCTATGAAAGGGATCACCCATGAAGATCTTTTGACGCTCGGCGCGCAGATTTTGCTCTGCAATACTTATCACCTCCATCTCCATCCCGGGGAAGATACCGTTGCAAAGGCTGGTGGACTACATCCGTTCATCCATTGGGAAAAACCTATCCTCACGGATTCCGGTGGATTCCAAGTATTCTCGCTCGCCAAATTGCGATCCATCGATGACACAGGCGTTACATTCCGCTCGCACGTCGACGGGAGCGAACACCGGTTGACTCCCGCATCTGCAATCGAAATCCAAAACAAACTGGGAAGCGATATAATTCTGTGCCTCGATCAATGTCCACCCTCGACTGCGAAGCGCAGCGAAATTCTAGAGGCAACGGATCGGACGCTGAAGTGGGCGGCGGAGTGTAAGGAAGCTCATGAATCCTTGAAGAAGCAACACAAGAGGAATCCACTACTTTTCTGCGTCATCCAAGGAGGTCTTGAGCGTGATCTGCGTGAAAAATGCGCGCAGGAAATGATCAACATCGGCTTTGACGGTTATGCAATCGGCGGCCTCGCTGTCGGCGAGAGTGCAGAAGAGATGTACGGCGTTCTTGATGTGGTCTGTCCGTTACTGCCAAAGGACAAGCTACGGTATCTCATGGGTGTCGGTGTCATCGAGCAGCTGAAAAAATGCGTCGCCAAGGGCATTGATATGTTCGACTGTGTCCTCCCAATGCGCATCGCGCGACACGGAACGATTCTGCTTTCCTCCGGAAAATCGCTCGATATCGATAAAGCAGTATTCCGCGGTGACTTCGCCCCGATCGACCCCGATTCCCCTTCTCCGCTTTCCCGCAAACATTCCCGTGCCTATCTTCATCATCTGGTGAAGGTGAAAGAACGGTATGGGGAGACGATTGCATGCATGCAAAATTTGGGAGTAACTTTACGGGCAATGGAGACATTGCGGGAAACAATGGACAATGAATGATTTGCGATTGGCGATTTATGATTTGCGATAGAACACGCAAAAAATCGCAAATCATAAATCGCCAATCGCAAATGGTATTACGCCGTTATCTTCACAATCTCAATCTCCGTATATTCTTGTCTGTGTCCTTTTACTCTGCGGTACCGCTTGCGGCGGCGCTGCTTGACCACACGGATCTTATCGCCGCGTGTGTGCTCCAAAACCTTCGCTTCAACGGACACTCCAGCGACATTGGGCATACCAACCGTTACCGTGGAATCCTTCGAAAGAAGCAACACTTGATCGAAAATAACCTTGGTTCCAGCCTCCCCAACAATGCGAGGAATCTGGAGTTTTTGCCCCTCCGTCACTTTCTCCTGAAAGCCTTTGATGTCGACAACGGCGAACATTCCGGAAAAGTGTAGGGATGGTTGCATAGCGTCGCAAGCAAAATATTGGCCAAGAAGGCTTTTACCAATCGAAATTCAGTGCCGAATAGCCACGAACGGAGAGTGTGTAGCGCTGAAACTGGACATCGAGATACGTCAGCTCCATATTCTGGCGGGTGTTATAGAGATCCATCATGCGGTCTTTCTGAGCAATCTGGAGATCCCTGTGCTGCCTGAGCTCATCAATACGTACCTCCAAAGCACGAATTCCCGGATTGTCTCCATGTGATAATCGTAGAAGAGAAATCTGTTGCTCGGCATCCTGTACTTGGCGCTCGAGATTGAAATCCGCCTGTTTCCAGAGAATATCGGCCTTCGTACGTCGTTGATCGTACGTGAATTCCCGCGCCTTTTTCTGATGATCAATCTGCATGCGATAGATATCCGTAAGCTGCCGTGCGCGATCTTCACGTTCAGTACGCAAACACGCCCGATACTCCCCTTCTCCCTTCTCTATCCGCACTGTCTCGCAACCAGTCTGCGCCATAGCTCCGGTTCTACTGAGAAGGGTGGAACAGAGGAGAATGCCGAGGAATAGAGAGGGAGTTTTTCGCATGAATAAGGGACGAAGTGGACTATCGTGCCCTAGAAAATACTGGCAATCAAATTGACGGATGGACAGAATATATTTCTGATAATGATCGCTCTGCGAAGAACCTTCGCAGAAAGAATCCTTCTGGTACGCTGTGCTCCGCATTGGGGAGTCGCCAAGTGGTAAGGCAGCGGCCTTTGAAGCCGCCATTCGTAGGTTCGAATCCTACCTCCCCAGCCAATATCAATTTTTATTTTCTTCCATAGTTACATTTCTTCGTTTCTTTCTCCTTCGAGATTGTGGTAATTCAGTAGGCGTTTCTTTTCTTAAGACCGTTAAGCGCAAAAATGGTGGTAAGCGATCAAAGGCAGGAAGGCCATATCGTTGAGCAACTTCGACCTGTTTCACTGCAATCATGCGATAGAAATCCCTTCGAATCGCATCACTTCCCTCTCTTCGTATGGAGTTAAGATCATCAAGATCGGCTACTCTAATGAGCGTTGGAAAATCCCATTCATTAGAATTTATTGTAGGTTCTTTTGCCCCCTGACTAACTCGCAGCGACTGATTATCTACAGTGATACCGAGACTCTCAACCCTTCTACGCATCACTGATGGGATGGCATGTACCATCGTTGTGGTAAAAACAGTACCAACTTTTTCACCACGTTTTTTTCTCTCTTTATCTTGAAACCAATCTCGCGTGAGCAGTTCATCTACTTGAAGACCTATTTCCTGTTCAATGTCTCCAATAGTTTCTTCTGGCAATTCAAGATCTTGTAGCATGCGCCTTGTTTCGAGATAGCGTCTTGCTAAATCCCCTCCAATACCATTGAGTTCTTCCATGTCAGCATATGTGAATACATAGTCATCACGACCCTCAAGCCATTCATCGAGAAGAGATTCAAATTGAGCAGATTGCTTCATCATAACTAATATTCAACACTATTATTATAATTTGCAAGTACGATCAAGACCATTGGAATCTTCAAAAAAACGGTAGTGCACACAATCCCAGATACTGCATTTTTGAACAAATTATTTGTTCTTTCTTCGATTTAATTACAAAAAGTAAATTTATAAGTCATTTCAATCAATATTTACATTTTTATACGAAAAACCATTCTGCAAATCAATTTTCCCATTCATTTCATCTATGTATCACTTTTATATCAAATAACAATAATACTGTAAAAGCTATTATTTCAGCTAATGCAGCTATTTTATGTATTTATAAATACAGTTGACTAATACAGACAAATATATAGTATTCATCCCTTTTCATTCACCCCAGTGTTTATGCGCACACGAAAGTTTGCTGCGGCTCTGAGCATCTACTCGATGCTCCTCAGCCAGGTACCCTTCGATGGGCTTCGCGAACTTGCAACCAACCTCGCTCCGGAGATCTCCGTAGCCCACGCGCAAACGGAGCAATTCACGTTTACGACGGAATGGGAGATCCGCAAATTCATCAATACCTTCCCACAGTACACGCACATTCCTGATGACGGATCGGGGCAGGAGGGAGCTGCACGCTTTGACGATGTGACGGCAGCGAAAGTCTGTGAACTCAAGGGATTTCCCACGGTTGCAAGTAAATCTGCCGGTTCATACACCAGTTGTGGCGACAACACGATCGGCTATTTCGATGCTGCCCTAAATAACTTCGTAGTCATCCCTGCCTGCAACTCCAACGTCTTCATCGAGCAACTAACGTGCCAACGCACGATCAGCACGCAATGCAGTGATGGTATGGATAATGACAATGACGGAGCGACGGATACAGCGGACTTCAGTTGCAGTTCGACAACAGATACCGATGAGACCAATCCGAAATCCCAGTGCCAAGATGGCATCGATAACGACGGTGATGGCGTGATTGATTTTGGCAATGGGCCAAACAATGATCCGGGGTGCGGAAGTTTGCAGGACAATGATGAAGGTCCAGCGAATTTCCGGAAGCCTGTAGGCTACCTCGATGCCGGAATCACAAACTGCGACATGATCCGGGGATGGACGTGTGATGCGGATAACTTTAATCAAGCATTGCAGACGCATATCTACGATGGACCTGCAGGAGGACAAAATCTCTTAGGAATCGTGACTGCTGATAAGCCGAGGGAATCGCAAGTGGGGATCCACTGCGGAGGTAATAGCACCCACGGCTACGAATTTCCGACTCCGGCTTCTCTGAAGGATGGTCAGCCGCACCAGCTCTATGCCTACGGCATCAATATCGGACCGGGAACGGATAACAGTTTGCTTACGGGATCGCCAGTGACGATCACGTGTGCTGCGCCGGGAGCAGATCTGCGGATCTCTAAGACGGGACCGAGTAGTGTTCCGCGAACGGCGCTCGCGACCTACACAGTAACGGTGACCAATGACGGTCCAGGAGTAGCAACCAATGTGAAGGTTGAGGATTCGGTACCAGCTGGCATTTTCTTCAACCCGGGAGTCGGCGACTGTACTCTCCAAGGAAACACAATCGTTTGCACGCAGTCCTCGCTCAATCCCGGACAGAGCAAGAGCTTCACGATTTCCTTCACGGTGCCCGGAACCTACACATGCAATACCACGGTGGTGAATAGAGCCTCGGTGACCGCTACGTCGCCGGATCCCAATGCAAGCAATAATCAGAGTCAAACTGTTTCAACAACAGTGACATGTCCGAGCACCCCTCAGTGCCAGGATGGCATTGATAATGACGGAGATGGAGCAGTGGACTTCCCAGGCGATTTCAGCTGCGGCGACCCCGGGGATGACGATGAAGGCAATCCCAAGTCCCAATGTCAGGATGGCATCGATAATGACGCAGATGGCGTGATCGACTTTGGCAGTGGACCGAACAATG
>VMGQ01000048.1 GCA_007376635.1 Candidatus Peregrinibacteria bacterium Greene1014_49 | reverse complement strand
GGTATCCAAAGACAGCGAAGAAAGAAGATGGTCGATTACCTTCTTGAAAAGTGATCAGAACATATTTTTATCTCTCATTATTTCCCTATATGCCGAAAACTGTGATTTCTGCAACAATTGCTCCGACAACAAAAACTGCTACCTCATTTTTAATACGCGCCGATCGGAAGATTGCATAAGCTGCGAACGCATGGTCGGTTGCCGCGACAGTATCGACTGTATGGATATGAGTGATAGCGAACTTTGCTTCGATTGCGTATCGTGCAACCGCTGTTACAACGTCCAGAGTTCGCGCGAGAGCGATGATTGCCAAGAGAGTATGTTTCTTATGAACTGCCGGTCATGCACGGACTGTTTCGGTTGCGTGAACCTGCGCCACAAACGATTTTGTATTTTCAATGAGCAGAAAACTGAGCAGGAATACCGCACTTTTTTGACGGAAGCGAAGATGTCGTCCTTCGTTGCGCGCTCCATCTGGCAACAGAAGGCAGAAGCATTCTGGCAAAGACATCCGCGGCCGCACGCCGTACTGAACATGGTGGAAGACGTTTCAGGAAATCTGCTCTTCGAGTGCCGCGATGTGCACGATTCCTTTCTGGTGCGCAAAGGAGAGCATCTGCACTATTGCTCGTTTGTCTTCGACAATGTCCGTAACGCTTGTGATTACACCGCCTATGGCGATCAGGCCGAACTTGTCTACGAAACAGCGCGCTGTGGCAACCAAATTTTCCGCTTGCTCTTCTCCCATTACTGCTATGAGAGCTGTAGCGAACTCCAGTATTGCAGCTTTTGTACGGGCTGCCGGCAGTGCTTCGGATGCATCGGGCTTCGCAAGAAGCAGTATTGCATTCTCAACAAGCAGTACACGAAGGAAAAATACGAGGCGCTGGTTCCGCAGATCATCAAGCATATGCGTGCGGCCGGTGAGTGGGGAGAATTTTTCCCCATGCAGGATTCGATATTCGCCTATAACCACAGCATGGCGCATCGGTATTTCCCAATGAGTAAGGAAGAAGCTTGTGCACATGGTTTGCCCTGGTACGAAGAAAAGCCCGTGGCAAATGCTGGGAATGCCCTTGCGCCGGAACAGATTCCTGACAGTGTTCCTTCGGAAGATACGACGATGCTTCTGAACAGCGCATCTTCTGCGCGCGCGTTCAGTGTTACAGCTCAAGAATTGCGACGGTACCGAAAGCTGGAGGCACCTCTTCCACGTCTCACCTACGATGAGCGGATGGAGAAGCGTGCGGGTATCATCGGCGGGATGACGCTCTTCGATCGCACGTGTGCCAAAACTGGAAAGCCGATTCGAACAACCATTCCGCCGGAAGCGCCTTGGATTGTGTGGGACAAGGAGGTGTATGAGGAGGAATTCTCATCATAACACTGTCGGGTGGACGTACGTACAGCTGACAACCGTATTGTCTTTCCTTAGCATAAAACGATGCTTCATCTTTTTCTCGACGCCCTCTTCCCGAAAAAATCCCTCAGTGCTGGAGAAGGGGAATGGGTCACTTCCTCTGAGCGTTCGCTGTTGCGGTCTTTTCTGGTTGTGGAATCAAATCCGCAATTACGAGCACAAGGAATCCATCATCTCGATCGACTGGTTTCCGGGAGTAATTACCGGGAGTGTCCGCTTCTCAAAAACGCGATCTGGACGTTCAAGTTTCGGCGGATTCCCGCGCTCGGTACAGAATTGGCCGCACTATTGATATCATCCTCTTCCTTGATCTCTGCGCACTCTGTCCTCGTTCCAGTTCCTCTTCACTGGACTCGTCGCTTCTGGCGCGGCTTCAATCAGTCGGACATCCTCGCGCGGATCGTTTCTGAACAATGCCATATTCCCGTTGCGTCCATTCTCCGTCGTATCCGCCCGACAGGATTTCAATCGCATCGACCTCGCAAGCAACGTCTGACCGCTCTTGAAGGTGCTTTTCGCGCCGTCGATCCCGTTCCTGAGCGCGTTATTCTTATTGATGACATCGCGACGACCGGAGCAACGCTGGATGCGTGTGCGAAAACATTGAAAGACGCGGGAGCGCAGTGGGTGGAGGGGTGGGTGGTGGCGCGAGGGTAGCCATGTCAATCTCCTCACACGATCCACCATTGCGTACGGAGCTCTGTCTCAGTGCAAGTCAAAGTAGTGTGGAAAACTTTTTTGTTTTCCACAGTGGGGTTAGCATCACGGCATGTTCACGGTACTGCTCTCTGCAGTGGCGTTTCTGCTTTTGCTCTCTGTACTCATCCTTATCCATGAGTTCGGTCATTTCGCTGCAGCCAGAAAGGCAGGGGTGGAGGTGGAGGAGTTTGGATTCGGGCTTCCGCCGCGCGCCCGTACGCTCTTTTCCCAAGGAAAGACACAGTTCTCCCTCAACTGGATTCCTTTTGGGGGATTTGTGAGATTGAAGGGGGAGAATGCGATGGATGAAAAGGAACGCAGGAGTACAGGAAGCTTTGCCGCCGCTTCGGTTCCCGCACGCGTTGCGATTCTCGTTGCAGGGGTTTTTATGAACTTCATTCTTGCCATTGTTCTCCTCACCATTGGTTTCTCCGTGGGCCGCTGGGTGCCGACGTACGTCAGCCTTGAGGAGATGGAAGCCGCGGCCTTGCGAGGAGAAATCCATCTGAAACTCGGTGTGATCGTCGAGAGCGTTGTCGAAGGCGGGAATGCGGCATCTGCGGGTGTACCGTCGCGCAGTATTATCGCTGCAATTGACGGTCAGCCCGTGACACATCCTGCGGAGGTCGCCGCAATACAACAAGGAAAGACCAAGGCGACATATCTTCTGAAGATCGGCGAAGGATTCCGTGAGGAGAAATCCATAGAGGTGTCTCTCACAGAGGGGAAAAGTGGCGTCATTGTCGCTGCCTATCCCATAGAGCTTTCGGCACCGGCACCCGGAATTCTTGGTGCAGTGGGACTCGCTCTTCGTGAGTCGTGGGTGATGATGCAGCAGACGGTCATTGGCATCGGCAAGCTTGGCATGTCGCTCTTTACGAGTGGTAAAGTTCCCGAGGGTATTACCGGCATCGTCGGCATCGCGCAGCTCACGCATGCCTCCGTGCAGCAGGGATTCATGACTTACCTCCGACTTGTTGCTCTTTTGAGCCTCTCGCTTGCTGCGCTGAATATCCTGCCATTTCCGGCGCTCGACGGCGGCCGGCTTCTCTTTGTCATGGCTGAAGTCATTACGCGCAGACCCGTGAATCGGCGCTTTGAAGTAACGACGAATGCTGTAGGATTTGGATTTCTGATTCTCCTTATCGGCCTTATAACCTATCACGACATTGCCCGTTTATTTTAAGATCCCATGAATCCGGTTGCTACTCCCGTATCGGCACCTATTTCTCTTTCTGTTCCCGTTGCCATGCCCCAAGAAAGGGGACTCACAGATCTGTGGCTCCAGATTCTCGACCAGCTTGCGCCGAAAATTGCCCGGAGCCAGTTCATCACGTGGTTTAAAGATACCGCGCTTCTCGGGAAGGAAGAGGGAAAATTGGTGGTCGGCCTTCCGCTTCCGATGACCCTGCACTGGCATATGGAGCACTACCGCGATATGACGCTTGAAACTGCGCAGCAATTGGATTCCACCGTCACACAGATTGTGTACACGGTCGACGTGGGACTGAAGGATAACCGCGACCGTTCCCCGGATATTCTCGAGCGGTTTCCGGAGGGGAAAAAGAGGAAAGTTTCGGGGAGATCAGAAGTGCGGATGGCGGAGGGCATCATCAGCAAGATCCTCAATCCCAACTACATGTTGGAAAATTTTATCGTAGGATCGGGAAATCGTCTTGCACATGCTGCCTGCCAGGCAGTCGCCCGGGAACCCGGCGGTAAATACAATCCGCTTTTTTTGTACGGTGGCGTAGGGCTCGGTAAAACACACCTCCTTCAGGCAACAGGCAATGCCATTTTACGTCAGATGCCTCGCTCGGCGGTCGTCTATACCACCTCTGAAGACTTCACGAACCAGGTGGTCGAAGCGATCGGTCAAAAGAAGATGGAGCAGTTTCGCCGCCGCTATCGCATGGTCGACGTCCTCATCATCGATGACGTGCAGTTCCTGGCGAATAAAGAGCGCACGCAGGAAGAATTCTTTCACACGTTCAACGCGCTCTACGAGGATCACAAACAGGTCATCATCTCGGCCGACCGTCCTCCGAGCGAACTCGATCTCGAAGACCGCCTTACGTCCCGTTTTGAACGCGGCATGATTGCCGATGTTTCGGCACCGGACTACGAGACCAGGCTCGCGATTCTCATTGAAAAAGTCCGCGAGTATGAGATCTTTCTCGACATGGCAGTGCTCCAGTTCATTGCTGAGCATGCGAAGAAAAATGTCCGCGAGCTTGAAGGCATCCTCATGCAGGCCGTCGCATTGTATGAATTGGAACAGCGTATGCCCACGGTGCGGTCCATTGCCGAAATCATGCACAAGCTCAATAAGGATGAATCCACAAAAGAGAATGTGGGCTTTGAAAAGCCACAGAAGCGTCGCGCGACTTTCCAGGAAGTGATGGAGGCCGCCAGCAAATATTACTCGATTTCCATGAACGAGATTGTCGGGGAGTCCAGAGTCCGCGAGATCCTCCTGCCGCGTCAGATTGCCATGTACATCGGACGGCACAAGCTCGGGGTGAGCTATGTCCATATCGGCGAGATCTTCGGCAATCGTGACCACACGACCGTCATGAGCGCGGTGCGGAAAATCGAAAAGGCGATCCAGAATGATCCGCAGTTATTGAGAGAAGTACGAGCGCTGGAGCAGGAATTGAGTTTGGTAGAGTAAGGATGGTTGGATGGTTCGGATGGTTAGGCTATTCTTGCGCTGATGAATAACGTTCCCGCTCCCGATGACCTCTACAAACTGCGCCACTCGCTTGCACACGTTCTTGCGCAGGCCGTGCTGAAGCTCTGGCCGGATACGCTCATCACGATCGGTCCGCCGATTGATACGGGATGTTATTACGACTTTCTCTTTTCGCAGCCGATTTCTGAGAATGATTTTTCCAAGATCGAAAAAGAGATGAAGAAGATTATCTATCAGAAGCAGACATTTCGCTGCGATACGTTGAATGTGGCTGATGCCAAGAAGTACTGGAAGACGCATAAGCAGCGTTTCAAGGTCGAATTGATCGAGGATCTGGCAAAAAACGATGGTGTGGAAACGGTGACGCACTACGCAAATCTCGGACCAAAGGGAGAGGAGGTATTTGTCGATCTCTGTCGTGGTGGGCACGTGGAGAATTTTGGAGAGATTCCTGTCGATGGATTCAAGATCATGTCTATTGCAGGTGCGTATTGGCGTGGAGACGAAAAGCGCGAGCAACTTACGAGAATCTATCTTGCAGCATTTCCTTCCAAGGCTGAGCTTGATGCACATGTGAAAATGCTTGAGGAAGCGGCGAAAGTCGATCATCGCAAGCTTGGACGATCTATGAGTATTTTCGTCCTCTCCGATGTCGTGGGGCCTGGGCTTCCGATGCTTGCCCCCAATGGCGCGATTATTCGACAGGAACTTGAAGGATGGATACGTGAAGAATTAAAAAGACGCGGCTACAGCTTCGCCTACACGCCGAATATCGGCAGAGCCGATCTCTACAAGAAATCCGGGCACTTAAGCCATTTCAAAGACAGCATCTTCCCCTTGATGCAGGCGGATGATGCGGAATATGTCTTGAAACCCATGAACTGTCCGCACCATGTGGAAATCTATAAAAGCGACGCGCGCAGTTACCGTGATCTTCCGCTTCGGCTTGCGGAATTCGGCACGGTCTACCGTTATGAAAAAAGCGGGCAGGTCGGCGGTCTCACGCGCGTTCGTGGGTTTACGCAAGATGACGCCCACCTCTTCATGCGTCCCGAGCAGATGGAAGAGGAGATCGAAGGCATTCTCGATCTTGCCTTCACCATTTACCGCACGCTCGGTTTCAACGATTTCGTTCTTCGTCTTAGTCGCCGGGATCCGAAAAACATGGAGAAGTACATCGGTACACCCGAAAATTGGGATAAAGCGGAAGCCGCTCTTGAAAAAGTGCTCAAGAAATTGAAACTTCCGTTCATCGATGGAGTGGGGGAGGCTGCCTTTTATGGTCCCAAGATCGACCTCATCGTCAAAGATGTCTTCGGACGCGAGTGGCAACTGGGGACGATCCCGCAAGTTGACTACAACATGCCGGAGCGGTTCGATATCCACTACACGGACAGCGACGGGACGCAGAAACGCCCGATCATGATGCATAGAGCAATCTTCGGCTCCTTTGAGCGGTTCATCGGTGTGCTCATCGAGCACTTTAGGGGTCATTTTCCGCTGTGGCTTGCGCCGCTTCAGGTCGCGATCATTCCGGTTGCGCAAACCCATGAAGACTATGCCGCGGAAATTGCACTACTGTTGAAAAAAGAAGGCATGCGTGTTATTTCGCTCCCGCACACCGATTCGCTCGGCAAACGCATTCGTGAAGGGGAGACACGCAGAATTCCGTATTTGCTCGTTGTCGGTGACAAGGAAATGGAGCTGAAGTCCGTTGCGGTGCGGAATGTAAAGACGAAGAAGCAGGTGGTGGTGACGATGAAAGAATTTATGGAGAAGTTGAAAGTTGACGTTACAGAGCGGAAGTTGGAAGCAAGTATTGGATAATGCGATTGTGGAAACTGTAGGGGCATTACATGTATTGCCCCTACCCCTGCATGTTTCTGCTATCCTTCCTTTCGTGTTCGAAGCCTTCCAAGTCGGCCCTTTCCTTATTTGGACTCGCGTCGTATTCCTTCTTCTTGGGATTTGGCTTTCTATGGAGTTCTTCCTGCGGCTTGCGGTAAGCGCACATCTCTCGATCCAGCATTTCCGGGAACACGCGCTCCAGTATCTCTTCGCGTTTCTCGCCGCTGGAAGACTCTTTGCCATGCTCGCCGACTATCGCCTCTATATGAAAGATCCCATTCGTATCTTCATTCTGTGGGACGGGGGATGGAGTTACCTCGGCGGAGCGATTGGCATCGGGATGCTTCTCTGGTGGATCTCTCGAACGCATAGAGCGACGTTTCTCCAGTGGCTTGATGTCCTTGTGCCTGCAGCAACATTCGGACTTGCCTTCGACTGGCTCGGCAAATTTGCAGCGGGCAATGCGTATGGGCACCCGGCGGATGTGCCGTGGGCCATCACCTACGACGCGATCAACGTCCGCTACACGGTGCCGATTCACCCTGTGCAGCTCTACTACGCATTCGTGTATCTGATGCTGACCTTCCTGCTTCTGATCATCCGTAAGCGGTCGCAGCGCGCGGGAGCCGAAACCTTATGTGGCATCATTCTTGCCTCGTTCATCACCTTCTTTTTCGAGTACTTCCGTGGGGATTTCACCATTCCGGTCTTTGCGACCAAACTCGATTTTTTGATTCTGCTGATGCTCTTTCTTAGTCTCGGTGTCTTCGCCATTGTCGAGACAAAGCTCGCGCCGCGGGTCATTGTCCTTTACCAGAGCATCCTTGTTGGTGTCTTCGCCATTTTCATTGTTGCCCGCCAGTTTCTTAATCTGCCAACGCACGAACTTCGCTTCTCGCAATTTCTGGCTGTACTTGCACTGCTTGCGACGATCGTTTACGTCACGGTGCATCGCAGGAAATATCCGCATTTATAAAATAAAAATGAAAACGGGACAGCTGTTTGAAGCCGGTGTTTCGCTATTATCGGCGCAACGTATTTTTCACCTATGACAATCCACCCTCTCCTCCAGCAATTTCTCGAGCCGTGGCTTCTGCTCCTCGCTGACGATCCGGTTCTCAGGGCTCTTCAGGGAGGACTTCTTTTTCTCGGTGTCATTGTCGTTTTTCTCGTATTTTTTGCCACTCGCGATATCCTTCTTCGCACGCGGTCATTTCCTGCGATGCTCGGGAGCATCATTCTCGTTGCCTTCCTGCCGCTTGTGGGATTCTTTCTGTATCTGCTCCTGCGGCCGGCACGGACGATTATGCAGAGAGAAACAGATCGAAAGATTGATGAAATTCTTCATGCGTTGGAGAAAGCTCCAAGAAACAAGATGCAAGAACCAAACAAGACCAAGGCAGAAAAATCCAAGGACTAGGCGCGAAGCGGAAGGGTTTTTGAATTTCGTATTTCCGATTTGTTTGTATCTTGTATCTTGTCTCTTGTTTCTTGTATCTTTCCTCTGTGCCCCTCGTTTCCTATCTCTTCTGGCCCAATCCCGAAGCGACCACCTACGACAATCCGAAAGTGATGGTGCTTCTGGGGATATGCGCTGTGCTTGTTCTTCTGAGCATCGCTCTCCGTCGTTGGAGGCAGCGCAGCGATAATCCCATCACGCGCCGTCTCAGTCGCAATTGGGCATCTGCCGCGATGTGGTTTGGTGTCGTTGGTCTTATACTTGCTATCGCCAGAGTCGAGCAGATTAGCTATATCTCCATGCGCTTTTGGTGGGCAGTGTGGCTTTTGGTATTGATCCTCGTTTCCGTTGCACAGGGGAAGCGCTGGCGATCTTTGCACTATCAGGTTTTGCCGAAGGAAAAGGTGAATGACCCGAGGGAGAAGTATCTGCCGAAGCGCAAGAAATAGGT
>VMGQ01000047.1 GCA_007376635.1 Candidatus Peregrinibacteria bacterium Greene1014_49 | reverse complement strand
AGTGTACTCCGTTCATAGATCTCAGCTGCGTTCTTCTGGGTGTGGCATCAGATTAGAATGAGAAATAGATGCTATATAGGCGAATGGGGTGATTCTTGACGATACTTGCAAAAAATGTAAAATAGTGCTCTGTGTCAAATATCCCCTTGTTAATCGGCAAGGATGTTCCTGCTCTTGAGCGAGATGCCGCAAATTTGCGAGAGCAGATTGCGAGTGATTCGCGTAATGGAAAAGTAACAGAACGTGCTCTCAGAGAAACATTGCAGGAAATAGAAACAGTGCTGCGACTGAAGCATCATGAGCGTTGGCAGCAGCCCAAGATCAAGACCGTGCAGGATCTGTGTGTGATCACGCCGAATATGGCACTGCGTGCTCGCAATGAAATCAAAGCTCTTGATGCGGCCAATGCTCCTGCGACTGCCAACGATTTGACGGTGCTTTATTGGTCCATGGCTCAGCCCGTTCGTTTGGGTTCAGCACTCGTTTGCGAGCTATCGCGAGCGTTATGCGAATGAGCCTTTCACAGGAGGACCCACCATCGTTCACAATATGATTATCTCTGCAGAGCAATGGTTGAACGAAGATGCGCATCGCGAAACCATGAATGATGTCTATGCAACGGTGTACGAGGATTACATGCATTCTCCAGAGGTTGTGTCTTCACTCACAAGAACCCAGGAAACATTCGGAATGTTGATTCGGGATTTCACTGCTCAATTGCGAGCGCACAGCTTCAGTGATCACGCGCTTAGTGCACAAACCGCAATAGGCAGGATTGATTGCATCACTTCCTGCATATTCCATCTGGAAAACCTTACTCAGCAGTTTCGCGAGGCAAAGCCGGTCGCCTCATATACAGAGGACAGGGTTGATCCTTTTGTTCATCATGTGCTCTATGAGCTTCTGCGCGATATTGCGCTCACCATGCCCGTATTTGCCGGTGAGCTGCAAGCGTTCATCGAAAAAATCCAAGCCACGGAATTCCAGAGAAGCGAATCCCGCAAGTTTATGGAATGGATCGCAGAAGATGAGGCTCCAACAGCACTGTTTCCCTCCTATCAAGGAGCGATGGATCGATCATTGCATTATGAGCAACGTGTATTTCCCGCGCTTGCAGAGGCAAAAACTATTCACAGTCTTCGCATAGCAAGTGATCGCTTGCAGCCGTTCACTACGCTCCATGTAGGAGATCTGAACCCCGAACACATGTATGAGGCGGGCGTTTCTATGCATGCCGCCTTTGGAGCGAAACGCTATCCATCGGTGCATCTTTCGGCAGATCGCGATGCCCGAATCATCTGCATGCAATTGCCCAAGGACTCTAATGCCATTCACCTATTTACTGACGGCAGAGTCCTGCAGGAAGGAGCTCCTCCCTATTTGCTTTCCGGAAATGCGCCATCCATGTCCCAAGATGCCGCATCTCTCACGGATGCCGCATATCTCTTGTATGCGAGCACGGTTTCTACAGTGGAATCCTTGTACCCGGAACTATTGAGGGAACATCGGGAACTGCTCAATGGTTGTATCGTCCTCAGAGAAAACGATCAATATTACATTCTCTCTCCTTTGGAAATTGCGCATCACCTTCCCCGTACAGAGGAGGTGCAGGAAGTGCCAACAGAGCAAGTTGCTGCGTTGCTGCAGCGCTTGGGAATGGATGAGGAAATGGACGCTCGGAATATGCTTTGTCTGGCATTACCGACATTCGATGTCCTCGAGCGGAAGCATTTTGTAGGAGAGCATATCGAGGGAGAATTTGCGAAAGGGGCGGATCCGGCTATGGAAGAAGGTGGACACGGAACCGGAGGAGGCAGTGGCGCCCGCAGTCTTTCTTTGCAGAGGATGATGGTGCTTCGCAACACATTGCTCGCCAATAGAGATTCCGTCGGTCGCGTACGCTATTCCTGGGATGAGGATACGACTCCAAGTTTCAGCACGGTGGATCGGGGACGATATACGATCGTGACGTTATCCGATCTGGGGGTGCAGTTTGTCGTGAGCGATGATGCGGACAAGGCGGTGTATGCCCTCATGGGCGATGTTCTTCTGGTCGATCAATACACACAGCAGGCGATCACTCCTTCTTGGCTACGCAGTGTGCAGGCTCAGCCGCTGTATTGGGAAAATCCTCTGCAATTTTCACGCGTGCTCACACAAGCGCTCGCGGAACGAGAAATGACACTCTCGCCGCAGGGATATCCATCCGTACAAGCTCTTGTGGATGCAGAACGCAGTCAGATCTTGCGCCTGTTGGATCGCGTGGCGCGATTCAATAATCATTTGCCAGCTTCAAAGGAGCCTGTGGAAGCGAGTGGTCTCACGACACATCACTTTCGGAAAATCGCTTCAGGAGATTGCGGTCTCTATTGCGGTGACGCCGTTTTAAACCACCTCATCAGTAAATCCGGAGAAGAGCTTTCGCGAGCAGGAGTATTGCAGAGAATCCAAGAGCAGCTTTTTCCTGTGTCTTCTGTCTTGAGCGACGGTTTGGGGGAAGAGGCGAGAGAATGATGCTGAATGATTGATGATATTCCTGTGCATATGGTCTGTATTTTTTTGCAACACACATCTCTTCTCCCTACACTTTTGCTGTGGCCCCATCGTCTATCGGTTAGGACACTTGGTTCTCATCCAGGAAAGCGGAGTTCGATTCTCCGTGGGGCTACCACTTGCAAATAATAAAGAAAATTATATAATTATATTTTACATACAGTCTCTGTTTGCTATCTACACAAAGCTCTAAGCTAGCCTCATGCGCTTCTTTGCCCTCGATACCCGAGCCACTGAAAAAATCTGCAAGCGGTATTGTACGCAGGGGGAAACAGAAGTGCTTCTGACGCGCTATCACTGGTTATCGTTTTTGCTGCGAACCTTTCGTGAGTTTTTGATCAATATCGTCCTTCTGGGGATGGTTCTTATTGCGTGGATGTATGAATGGCCGCTTCTGGAGATCATCGGCTCGGCTGTGGCGCTCTGGGTGATCTTCGTGCTTTTTCGCGTCCTCAAGGCATTCATCGACTGGCGCTACGATTTTATTCTGGTGACGACCGACAAGATTGTTCTCGTGGATCAGACGTCAATCTTTTCCCGGCAAGAGAAACCGATTCATCTTGAGAATGTCGGGGGGATTGCCGCCGCGACGCAGTTCTGGGATATCTTTCCTTTTGGCAAGATTACGATTCACCTCAAAGAAGGTCTCGGTGGCGATGCGGTGACCATTTTGTTCGTGCCGCATGCGCAGGAAGTGGCAGCAACGATTGTGGATGTGGTGACAAAGTATCAACGGAAGGGGCATACAACACAGGAGTGATATTCATCGAGTATTTTTCTGCACAGGAAAAGTTCCAAGCCGATTGTCGGCTTGGAACTTTTGGTCGGCAGACGATGGATCTCATCCAAGTTTGATGAAGTTTTGGCACCAACCTCTGAGCTCCATGACGAGATCGGCTCTGCCGTTATATAGGCCGTTTGCCTGCCATGCGCTCCCTTTTTTTGTGAGATCAATCACCGTCGTGCGACGATCCTCACGTTTGGTTACGGTGATGATCCTGCCACTTGTCCATCGTTGGATCATGAAGCCTGGCAGATAGCAGGCATTCTCCCGAAAGGGCATTTGCGACAGAGCTTGCCCTAGCTCATCGTCTGTTGGCTCAGGCAATGAAAGCAACCGCAAAATCCGCGTGCGCTTCCACAAGTCCAAGAGAAAAACAATTAAACACACGATTGCAAAAACTATCAGCCCAATAGCGACCACTTTGAACAACATGAGAGCCTCCTGTTCCAAGTTTTGTCTGCCGACGGAGTAAAGAACACACTGGCGACGTTGCCAGTGCTATGAATTTTCTACGCCATATTCGGAGGATGTCCAGAATCTCTCTTTCATTTTTTGCACAAAGAAAAAGTCCTGAGCCGGTTGTACGGTTCAGGACTTTTGGTCGGCAGACATTGAGGGAGACGATCACCCACCATACTGCTCGGCGAGCTCTTTGATGAACGCTGGCAGTTCGTCGCCTCGTACTTGGAATTGCCAAGGACTCCCATTTCGTCGTTCCAATATGACGACGTTGAGGGAATGCACAATGGTGAAGACGACAATCTGTTGCACAGGCATGTTTGGTAGCTCAGTGATCGCAAAGCATCTTGTGTAGCTCTGTTTGCCGTGGCAAATGGCGCTCAGGATAGTCCCGAGCAAATTTGCATCTTCCACAGGGTTTCCTGAGTGAATGAGGCGGAGGATTTTGGCTCTCGCCGCGCATCGCAAGACAAATACCCCAATAAACAGAGCAATCACTCCAAGCACAACACATGCCCAAAACTCCAAATGATTCCTTGGATCGTTCATACCATTTCCTTTGTTCTGTTGTCTGCCGACGGCGATAAGGATCGCAGACACTGGCGACATTGCCAGTGTGTCTCTTTTCTACGCCATATCTGGAGGATGTCCAGAATCTTCCTACCAAAAAAACGCTTTGGTGAGCCGTTATATTTGTTTTCGTACCTCTTTGAGCTGCGTCGCATTCAGAGTCATCAGGAGTTCTTTGTCACTCGCTTCCCGTATCCCTGTGATTGTTCCAAAGCGTTGCAGCAGATCCAATTTGGTTTTGGGTCCGATACCTGGAATGTCATCGAGCACCGATCCTACAGATTTATGTTTCAGCCTCTTTTCACGGTGGGCGTTACTGAACCGGTGTGCTTCATCGCGCAGGCGCATGAGGAGATATTTTGCGGGAGATTCATTTGGGAAGATGATTGGATCTTTGTGCCCGGGAATAAAAACTTCTTCCTGTTTTTTTGCGAGGCCGATGATGGGCAGCTCAATTCCCGCGTCATGCATTGCATCGAGTACGGCGCTTAATTGTCCTTTGCCACCGTCGATCACGAGGAGATCGGGACGCGATGTCAGGGATACATCTGGTTTGTTGTGGGCTTTGTCATACAACATATAGATGAGGTTCTTGATGCCGTATTGTTCGACGCTTTTTTTCAAGGCTTCGGGCACCTCGCGGATATATCGAAAACCGATTTCTGCGTAGTACTCTTCTAGAGCAGGTTCCACCGCAACGTATGTTTTTCCTTTCGATGCCTTTTTGAGCAATATGCGTATGAGAGCATGACCGAGTTTCTTCCCGCGTTCCGTCGCATCCACCCAGACCGAACGAATTTCATAGATGCCCTTGGCGCGCTCCTGCAGGCGAGCCATTCCAACGACACGATCTGCCTTTGTCGCCAACAAGGTTTCTTTGTAGGCATGTTCATCAGTAGGAAGATCGCGATCTTTCCGTTTTTCCGTGATGATGGACTGCTCTGCTTTTCGTGCTTTGCGTATCGCTATCCCATTTTCTTTTAATGTCCGCGCCATCTCTGCGGAATGGTGAACAAGGTGGAGCAATCTTCTCTTGAGCACCTCTCGCAGCGATTTATAATCATCGATCTCTCCTTCCTTCATCGTGCGCAGTGTGAAGGAGCGGTACTGATCATTCGCCGGTTTTCCATTCTCCATCACGACCATACTTCCCACCGTTTCCGTCCCTCCAAGGTGTGAGATGTCGTAGCCTTCGATGCGTTTGGGTTGTGCTGGAAGATTCAGGATATTTTGCAGTCCCTTGAGAGCATCTTCGAGGTTGCGCGCAGCGCTTTCCCAAGCCGTTTCTTGGGCACGAAGTTTCTCTTGCGCATTCGTGACTGCCAGCTCAAGGAGATGCGATTTTTTTCCGCGCTCAGGAACAATAATGCGCAGTCTCTTGCCACTGCGCGATGTGCACCACGCTTCGAGGAGCGGGCGATTTGGGATATCTTCGGGAACGATGATCACCGGCGGCAGATCGGTTTGTGCTTCGGTGTATTGGGCAAGAAAGGCATCAAGTGCTTCGACGATGGAGTCCGGCTGACCCTGGAGCGGATATTTCTCTTCGCCGATCAGTTTCCCTCTGCGTACTTTCATGACGACAGCGACGGAACGGTTATTACTCAAGGCGATGCCGATGATATCGAGATCGGTTCCATGCGGATCGGAAACGATCTGTCCTTCCTTTTGATGTTCGATGAACCCGAGGGCATCGCGGAGTTTTGCGGCGCGCTCAAACTTCTTGTCCGCTGCTGCCTGCGCCATCAATTCCTTGGCTTTCGCTCCGAGCACTGCGCGGTTGCCTTTGAAAAAATCCATGACGACTCCGATACGGTTGCGATATTCTTCGGAGCTGACAGCTTGGATACAGAGGCCGTTGCACTTTCCTATCTGATATTCCAAACACGGCTTGAGATTTTTTTCTTCAGATGAAGAATCGGTTGCTGGTTGCTGGTTGCTGGTGGATGCTTTGTTACAGCGATCAAGACCGCGTTTGCAGGCTTGGAAATTCAGTAGCATCTGGAGGACTTCGAGGCTGCGGCGGACTTCCCAGGAGGAGAGAAAAGGTCCGAAGTAGCGCGCATCGGGATTCTCCATTTGTCGGACAATTGCAAGGCGGGGACAAGGATCGCGTACCGTCACTTCGAGGTACACGTAGTTCTTATCGTCTTTCATCATGACGTTGTATTTCGGCTTCAGTGTTTTAATGAGATTGGTCTCGAGAATCAGCGCTTCCAGGTCGGAATTGGTCACAGTCCACTCCACGTCGGCTAAGTGTTTCCGGAGTGCCAGCTTCCACGGGCCGATGGAGAGATCTACTTTTACTTGCACATAATTCCGGAGGCGTTCCCTCAGATTCACCGCTTTTCCCACATAGAGCACTGCGCCCTTGGTGTCCTTCCAACGGTAAATACCAGAACATGTCGGCGCTTTGGCGATGCGCTTGCGGAGGGGGGCGAGGTGGGTATTCTCCATCGGAGTCATTGTACTATGCTCTTTGCAGTGCCACCCCTCGTTTCCGCCATCGTCCTGACCTACCGCAGTCCCAAAGATACGCTGGTCTGTGTTCGTGCGTTACTTTCCCAATCTATTGGCGATCGTCTCGAAGTCATCGTTGTCGATAATCATTCGGATACCGATAGTATCGGCATTCTCCGTATCCAGTTGCCTAATGATCCTCGTGTCCGCATTATCGAGACCAAACAAAATCTTGGTTATGGCAAAGGCAATAACTTTGGCGCGCAGTACGCGGTGGGAGAATATCTCCTCATTATCAATCCCGATAACGTTTTGCCTCCGGATGCCCTGGAAAAGATGGTTGCGGTGATGGAGCGCGATCTGACCATTGGCGTTCTTGCTCCGAAGCTGGTTTTTCCGAGTGGAGAGGTGCGGGATTCGGCGCGAGCATTTCCAAGCTTTGCCGATGTGTTCATCAAGAGGACGGCATTGAAATATCTGTTTCCGGGAAGAATCGCTGCGTATACGCAGTCGCATGCTCTTAGCGGGGGTAGGGGATTGGTTATGCATGGGGGTAGGGGCATTGCATGCAATGCCCCTACGGATGCATCGGAAAAACAACCAACGCGCAATGCCCCGACATCCCGAGAAGTCGACTGGGCGGCTGGCGCGTGTCTTCTTTTGCGTCGCTCTTTCTATGAAGAACTTGGAGGATTTGATCCGCGGTTTTTCCTATTTTTTGAAGATATTGATATTTGCCGTAGAACATGGGGGAAGGGGAAACGAGTGGTGTTCGATGCATCCATTACCGTTGCAGACCGGGAGCATCGCTTAAGCGAGGGGGGGGTTGTGACATTGTTAACCAAGAGAACGGTGCGGTGGCATTTAATGAGTGCTTTGAAGTATTTCTGGAAATGGCGCGGTATTGTCGTTGACCGCCCTCCTGCCCTCCTTTAGGCTCTACCGGCAATGGATATGGTTTCCCTTACAGCAGAGGCTCGCGACATAGGCATAAAGCCCAAAGTCATGCGGAGAAGCGGGAAAGTGCCGTGCGTGGTCTATGGTTCGGGAACGCTCAACCAGTCGATTACCTGTGAGAGAACCGATCTTAACCGTGTGTACACCAAGGCGGGGGAGAGCACGCTCGTTGAGCTTTCCGTGGGATCGAAGAAAGTTCCGGTTCTTATCCATCAAATGGATCTTGACCCTGTCAGCGGGCAAATAACGCACATCGATTTCTACGCTGTGGATATGACTAAGGAGATTGAGGCCAAGGTGCCGGTGCGCTTCACAGGGGAATCATTTGCGGTGAAGGATCTCGGCGCGATCTTTGTGGTGGCTCATGAGCACGTGACGGTGAAGTGTTTGCCGAAGGATCTGCCTCACGAGCTTATTGCCGATATTTCCTCGCTCAAAGCATTCCACGATGTCATTACCGTTGCGGCTTTGCAGGCACCCACGGGTGTGAAATTCAAGGAGAGTGCAGATACGGTGCTTGCGGTTGTCCAAGAGCCTCGCGAAGAAGAGGTGGTCGAAGTTGCCGCTCCTGTGGTGGGTGCCGATGGGGTCGCTGCGGCAGAAGGTGCTGCGCCCGCTGCCGAGGGTGCTACAGCAGCCGAAGGAGCAGCTCCCGCCAAAGAGGAGAAGAAGAAATAACATCGCGCCTCATGAGAGCTCCCCCTTCCCGTCGCCTGGGTCCCATCGCGGTCATGACGATTTCTCTCATGGCTTCGGTGCTGCTTCTCTCTCTTCTGGGAGCAGTTTTTGCTTTGCTTGGAGATACGCGGAAAGAGCATGAGCAGGAGGCTCCTCCCACACCATCCCCTTCGTCATTTTCGCTCGCGCCGCCGGGATTTCTTCTGCGTCTCAGTCTTTTTCCCGATCAACAACGGAAGCGCAAGCTCATCGGCGTGATCGTGGAGAACCAGGAGACCGCGCGCCTGTATCAACAAGGCCTTGAAGAAGCCCTCTTCATCGAGGAATTTCATGTTGAGGGAATGATTTCACGATTTCTCGCAATCTTCGATGTACAGGATCTTCCTCTGATGATCGGCCCCATACGTTCACTGCGGCCGTATTTTTTGGATGCTTCTCAGCCATGGATCTCTGTCATCATTCATGCGGGAGGAAGCCCCGATCTGTTGATGCACTTCTCGAGGAGAATCTTCGCATTCACGGTGAAGATGCCGTACAGGAATTTCCCGCCACTCTTTGGCCGCCCTACGCAACGGGCGCGCCGCCGCCGGGAGGATCTGGAGCGACGATTATTCGCATCAACTACTTCAGCACATCGCATAACGTGGAGTATCAATTGCTTCCCGATGGTTCGTATCTACGAGTGAACGGTGGCATCGAAAGTGCGCTCCATCCGCGCAATGTGCTGATCGTGGAATTGCCTATCACGGAGATCGGAGAGCTGGGTCGCTTAACCATTCCTGTTGAGGGGAAAGGGGATGTGCTGCTCTTCCGTTCAGGGAACGTCTATCAGGGACATTGGAAGAAAAAGACTGCTACTGCGTCGTGGGAATTTAGTGGGATCGACGGGCAACCACTACGGTTTGCAGCAGGAGCGCTGTGGATGACTGCGGTGCCGGAATTGGGGAGGATAAAATGGGAGTAACCCCTCCACCCCTAGCCCCTCCTCCACGGGAGGAGGGGGATGTGTGTTGTTTTGTTTGCATGCCACAAGGAAAGATCCTGCTCCTTTACTTGTGAAACAGAGCTCCCCTTCCTCTTGTGGAGGAAGGGGACGGGGGGATGGAGGTGTCACCGCAACCACTCCGGCAACAGTAGCGGCTTTCCGATATGAGGAATCTGTTCCACCAGCGCCAAATCCTCAAGTGTCACCTTCCCTACATAAAGCCTGCGCAGATCGCCGCCGCCAGACACATAGGATTCCAGAGAAGTGAGACCCGTGAAGTACACAGAACCCTTTGTAAATGCACCGGGTTTTCCGGTTTGCGTGAGACCCCGCTTCACATCGATGGCTTTGCTCAGAGCTTTTTCCGATGTGTAGCTTAGTGTTGTCTCGAGGTATTTTCTGGTATCTCCAAACCCGTGTGTCCGTGCGTATTCCACAGCGAGCAACGAACGTGCCGGGCCGAGGCGCTTGGGATGGCTCTCTGGAAGCACGCGGTTTTGGCTCCATGCAGCAAGGCCTTCCTGTGTAGTCAGATAGCCTGCGGTTCCACGTCTCAGCAGGAGCCACGGCTGGTGTGCGCCGTTTTCCGATGTGAGTGCATGGACTTCGATTTCATGTGCGATGAGTGCTTCCACGTGGGGGGCGCTAAACGTGGCATTTGCACGGAGGGCAATCGTGCTCCCACCAACTGCACAGTCTGCGACAAGCGTTTCGCGGATAATGCAGCGCCATTCATGGAGTCCGTACCGGTCGAGCGCTTGTTGGAGCATTTCCCGCGCTTTTTCCGCATGCACCGTTTTTTCTTCTTGAGTAACATCATTTCGGGTCACACAGTGCTCCGCGCGTCTGCAGAGGTGCGGAGACGGGGTGCCGAAGAGACGCGTGGAAATTTCTGTAAAAGATGCAGAGTCTCCGCGTGCCTGTAGTAATGCAAGGTGCAGCAGGAGTTCCGTGCGTTTGCGCTTGAGGAGTTCTCCAAGTGGTGAATCATCGCTGATAGGAAGCATAAGTCGCTTCTCTATCTCATCACAGTCTGGAGGAAGGGGAGGGTACTGAAAGAGAGGTTCATATCCATCGTCTTGCTCTGCGCGTTGCCGTTCTTCGGAGAGATTCACAGGTTTGAGTGCCCGAAGGAGCGAGAGGACGGTATCGGATGCGAGTGCTCGGAGTATCGGTTCGCAGTGGATCAATGAGAAAGCCGCTTAAGTCTCTGCGTCCGATGATCGCGCGCTCGGGGCCTTGCACTGCTGCCGATTCCACAGCTGTCTGTACTTTTTTTCCACCGAGGGTGAATTTTACGCGATAAGTATTTCCTTCCGCAGTTGCCTCCAGCATTCCTCGCTCCAACAATTCTGTGACAAGGTCGGAGCTAAAAGTGCTCCGTTGCTGATCTGGATCGATGCGTGCCGCGATCTCCACAGTGCCGCCGTCGCCGGAGACGGCGATGGTTTCTCTGGTTCCGAGCACGGGCGGACTTTTCTCCTCTGAGTGCTGTGTTCTCTTTTCCCCGAAGAGCTCCTGACCCAGGCGCACACCCTTCTCGGGCGAACTGACTTTAAGCCCCGTGACGCGTTCGAGGCGGCTCCGTAGCGGCGCGAGATTGGCGACTTGCACCATCAATCCCGCGCGCGCGTTTACCTCCAGGAGGGTCGGCCCCATATCCCGATCGATCGTGATATCCACAGCGATGTAGCCGATATTCGTGATGTGCTGGATGCGCGAAGAGATCAGGAGGATCTCATCCCAGAAGGGAATGGGAATTCCTGCCGGAGAGCCTCCGTGCGGCAATGCTTTGATAAGGCGATTGTATTGCACCGCATGTGTGGTTACACCCTTGGCGATATCGACGCCGATGCCGATACCCCCAAGATGAACGTTGGCTTTACCTCCGCTTTCCGCAGTGGGGATACGGAGCATTGCCATCACCGGAACGAGGTTGAAAACAATGATGCGCAGATCTGGAAGACCTGCGGGACGCAAACGAGCGAAGCAGTCATGTGCAACGAGAATTTGCTCGAAAAATGCCATGTCGCGGTGGCCGGAAAGCGAGTATTTGCCGTCGAGAATATCTTCCATGTGGTTTCGCAGTTCCCGCTCCGTCACGGGCATTTTTCCATTCTCAAGAAATATCCCATTGCGTCGTCCGCGGAGTACCAAAATACCCTCACCGCCGTATCCTTCGTTGGGTTTAAGTACACATTCACTCGGGAGACTGCTGAAATCAAAATCACGGATTTGTCTGCGGTTTTCGATTCGCGCGTAGACCTTTGCAACAGGAATACCACGCGATCCGAGAAACATCTTCGTCTTCAGTTTATCATCGGCGAATGCTACGGCTTTCTTCGGATTAAAGGGCTTGATGTAGAGCAAATTACGGGCGTTGAGGCCGAGAATGCCGTGAGTGTGGAGAAGTGCCATGAAGGATGGATTGCAATTTATTCCTCTTGAAGATGTCGAAAGACTTCCCGAAATCTCACATACTCAACGAGTCGCAAACCTGTCCAACGCCCGAGGGCAATATTCACAACGATCGTGAGTAATATCAGTTCGGGATAAGCAAGAATCAATGACTGCAGCGATGACCATTGGACAATCGCCACACAGAGGAGGGAGGCAGCAATTGTTTCGCCGATGCCAATGATTGCGCTCCACCATCCTTCCCCAGTTTTTACCGTGAGGAAGCTTTCGGCGAGCGTGGACATGATGAGCAGCACAAAAATAGTGTCTCTGGCGAACGTCACATCTATTGCCGCAGCGATGGCGACCAAGACGAGGAGCGTGAGACTGACGACCGTGATGATGATTGCTACTTTTGGTATATAGAGCAGCCGCCACCGGCGCATGAAACTGCGTGTGGCGTAGCCTGTTGCGACGATTGCGAGGAGGAATAGCAGGCCGATTTTCCAGCCGAGAGCGAGGAAACTCAGTGCGACGATTGAGGGTGCGTAGAGCCCAAATGTCGTCATGCCGATGACTTGCTTGAGGAACGCCAGAATCGTTGCAATGAGTGGGAGCATGAGGAGCAGCATCACCGTTTGGCTGGAGACGCCGTGCATGAGCATGAAATTCACCAACGAAGAGAGCAGATTCCACGGCCGGATGCCCGCCGTGGTTTCATCAACGACCACAAGATCGATATCACGCTGGGCAAGTTCCATGAGCGCGGCATCGATATTTTCGGCCGCGATGATCGGATTGATCGCCTCCTTGCGTGTCACCAAAATCCGGTCGGGTTGCAGTACTGCGAAATGTCCACGAACAGTGCGCGCAAGGCGCGGCAAGCTTTCATCGCTGATCATCACGATCGTTTGATTTGCAAGTGCTGCGCGCCGGTCTGGTAATGCTTCAAGGGCATTCGAGAGACCCTGGATCCCGGTAAGACCATCCGTCCACAAGATGATGCTTTCCGCTCCGGTAAGCGCATCCGCCTGTTCCGTGATTGCAGTCGTCAGCGCCTGTTCACTGTCCAAAATTGCTCCGGCCGGTTGCACGATGCGTACGTATGCACCCGCAGCAGCTGCGGCCTGTGCATGGAGTGCGAGTTTGTCCCCTGAAACTCCCATGTTGGCGATGAGCGCGATCTTGTGCCGATACACCGTGATCGTTTTTTCTGCCGTGATTTCATATTGCTCGCCGTTGATGGCGCTCGTGATGACCACCCGGAATACTGTTACTCCGGATCGATCAGGCGTATACACCACTTCCACAGATCTGCTGATCGGAATCGAAATATTGTCTCGGTACCACCGGTATGTTGTCTTTTCTCCAAGCCCACGGCTTCCGAGTGCATCGAGCACGAGCGTGCGTCCCACGGCGATATCTCCGGGGCCGCTGATTACTGCGACGGGCTCCGCTCCTGAAACAAGGCTCTCGGCAGCGAAAGCGCTTAAAGGAAATGTGAGGAGAAGCAGGATGAGGAGTCTTCGCATAGCGAAAGTATACCCTACGCTCCACGCACTCTTCCTCTTCCTGTGTGCATTTCCTTGTACCTCTTCACCTGCGGTTCCAATTTTTCAATGCAACGATCCAGTGCCTCCACGGGATCAGGTCTGCGAGATTCCGCCCGTAGGATTTTTTTCGGGAGTTCCACGGTGATCATTACCTTCACCTGATCACGTTCTTTCTTTGCGTCGCGGCGCTGAGATTCCACGCGTATTTGAGAGGCTTCATCTTTGATCCTCCCGCAATACGTCGCGAGCTTGCCGATTTTGCGGGCAATCAGGAGTAATTGATCGGAGGAATACTGGAATCCTTTTTCGAAGTGGGTGACGTGCATGAATGCATATTGCACGGCTCAGTGTGCATTTTCAATGCATTGTTCAAAAAGTACTTTTCTGATACAATACTATCGAAACACACATCCCTCATCTTATGGTCGACTTCTCCATTCTTCAGTCGATGATTCGCGAGAGCTTACTGCTTACCGATGCCGAGCGTACGTACTGGCTGGCGGGGCTCGCCCGCATGACGCCTCCGCAGGTGGATCGACTGAAATCCATTCTCGACCGCGCAAAAAATATTCCGTGGAATGCGGCGTTGCAGAAAACGGTGGCGACGTTGGCGGGCACACAAAAAGTAACTGCGTAAATTCCCCAAATTTTATGCCAGAAAAACAAATACCATTGACTCCTGAGCAGCAAAAAAGTGTCGAGGGAGCGCTGAAAGCGTTGAAGAACGACATTGGCGATCCAAAAGCTATGGAGGGGCTCAATACGCTACAGGAATTGCGCAGTCTATTAGCTGCTCTACAAATCGAAAAAGATACACAGTCGTTGTTGACCAAAGAGAAACGCGATACTTTGCGTGCAGCAATCCAGCAAAAGAAAACAGATCTGTTTACGCTGAATCCAGATACCTTCAGGGAAGGAACTGATGTTGTTGACGAGTTGAGTCAGGGGGTTGATCGTGATTTGGATTCTCTTGAAGGGCATCTTGTTGCTGCTGAAAATGCAGCGCAGCAGCCAGCTGCAACAACGGGGTTAGAAGCCGCTCCCGATCGAACATCGAAGTTTGTGAAGGTTATGGAGGTTGCTGGGAAAACGCTCGAGAAAGGTTTGGGCAAGGTAAATGCAGGAGTGAAGGTTACGAAGGAAGCATTTATGAAGTCCTGGGATAAGACGAAAGGGGGCGTGATGGCCATGGGAGAACTCTTCGGAGTGACCTTTCCGGAAAAAGCAGGCGAAGCATGGAATTTTATCGTGAAAAATTTCTGGAAAATCATGGCAACTCCGACGAGCTTCGGTATGAAGGAAAATTTCTTTACAAAGATTGCGAGAGAGAATGTGGATAAAGCAGATATCTGGGAAGGTATCCGTAAATTTAAAGAACAGAATACGCAGGCCGAAGTGCTCGTTACCGCTGAGGATTGTAATAAGGCATACAGGGATCTTGCACCTCTTCTCACAGGGTTTCCGGGCAAAGATATGTATGAAAGAGTCTCACGTTATCTTCAGAAGTATATGTTGCTCAATCCAGGTACTGCGACTAGCAGAACCACTATTACCATGCAGAAGTTGCTTGCAGCTAATCTATCAAATGGCTTCTCCGTACAATCAGGAGCCCCAGAAGGACAGCAGAATCTGTTTACGGGTATTCCCAATCTTCCATTGAGGTTGAATCAGCGTCTTGGACTTAATGGACCTACGCCAGAGTTTTCGTTGAATGACGGAAGGGGAACTATGGTGATTCTTGATAAAAGCACAATAACTGTGAACAAAAATAAATTTTCCGTAAAGAACGGTAGTACTCTTATTAATGCAAGTCTCGAGCCAAGGTCTGCAAATGCGACCGATTTATTTGTGTATTGGGATGGAACGACGCCACTACAATTGAGCTACCTTGTAACTGAACTAACAAGAGTTCCGCCCAACTTGTATATCCAACCATTCACGTTTGAGAAAAATTTCTAGTTCCCCTTATTTTTATGGCAGATGAATTAGAACAACAAAAGACAAAACCAACAGAGCAAACGTCCGAGATTGGTCGACAGTCACTCGTTGATGGGATTGCAGGAGGTGCGATGATCTCCCTTGAGCAATTCAGTCAGAATATCGTGAATTTCAAATTGGATGATCTGGATGCATTCTGGAAAACGATATCCAGCAGAGCAGACGCACTCAAAAAAAGTGGCGATAAGCTTGCTGTTGCCGCGAAAGAAACAAAGGAAGAGACCATGGCAAACTTGGTTGCCGCTCTCGATGTTCTGGAGAAAGAGTACAAAAGACGGAAAGATGCCATTGTGGAGCAGCCAGTTGTCGGTACGTCGAATCTTCTTGGAGATACCGTGCAAAAAACCAGTGAAGTCATTGGTGCGGGAGTAACGAAGACGGGAGAGATTGCTGGTGGTACTGTCCGGTATTCCGGTGAACAGGTAGGCAAGGCGCTTGAGACAGGAAAGCAAATTTTCGGTAATGAAGCAGATGCATGGAGCAAGAAGTCCGGCTGGGAACGCGCAACGCAAGTGGGCGGACTCGCCGTGCTGACGGGTGTGCCGCTCTATCTCATCTACAAGCTTGCGAAGAGAGTTTCCAATGCAGGTTTGAAGGATGGAGAGAAACCGGGATTCCTCCGCAAAATCCTGAAATTTACAGGCATGGTCGCGCTTTCTACAGCAGCCGTGAACTTCTTGGGGCCGCGTGTGCTGAAGGCGCAGGAGAAAAAGAGCGAGGCTGGTAAGCCAGAGAAGGCTCTTTATGAGGAATCAAAAGCTAAGGATGCTGTATCGGAGAAGATTCTTTTCGGTCAGACATTTCTCCATACGGAAGTGAAAATTGTAGAAAAAGACGGTGTCAAATTAATGAAGATTGGTGGGAAGTCCCTTCGTCTCGTGAAAGTAGGGGGGCAGGGAAATTTGGTCGAGAAATTCGTGAATATGGGGGCACAACCAACTCCCCCGCAATTGATATTTAATAATGGAGATATCTGCAGATTTGAATGCGCCTATTAGGGTTCGTAATGGGCTTAGATTAGAGGACATGATATTGGAAGTCATTCCCGAGAAAACTCCCTGAAGCATCATGATCAACATCCCCACACCCAACATCGAAAGCACTCCGGCACAGACCGCTGTAGGATTTATGTGCGCACAAGTGAAAAGAGGTCTTTGGAATTTATTGAATGGTGCAAAGGATTTTCTTGCGACGGGTGTCGGTGGTGTGATCGGTGCCGGTGGCACGATTGTTGGTGGGGCACTCGATGGTACCAGTCGTGGGATACGCGAAGCTCTCGGGGGTGCCTCGAGATCGGGAACGCAAGGGGCACTGCAAGGGGCGTAAGGGGCATACATTGATCTCGGAATACGTGGTCAAAAGAGGGGTTTTTTGCTATAATAAAGAGATTTATACACATCACACATGACACAACCTGCCGTACCAGAAATCCTCGAAAAAAAGGCAAATTCTATTGTCGATGCACTCTGTATTGCTCAAAACACAGACGGACAACGTGATGCACTTTTGAAGTCCATTCAAGATGCTCGGACAGAGAATCCACTCATTTGGGATACGATCAGCAAAAAACTTGCTTCAATGGATAAAAAACCACTGCGAGACATAGCAAATAAAAATTTGGGCTTATTGCGTGATCGCATTGATGCGAATGTTGGATTTGCGGATGCTGAGGTTGCTGTACAAGAATTGCGTGATGAACTCGATCTTCTTCAAAAAAATCTTTCTGCACCAGATCCTTTTGTAGCAGATGCGGCAACAGAAAAGGGCGATCCGAAGAAGGGTCAGGTGCCGAGTCGATTACCAGCCGCAAAGGAAGGTGTTCCGTATGAGGAGGCGTCGGAGAAACCAGCTGCAACAGATTCTGCGACAAAAGAGGTGCAAGCCCCTGCTAGGAAGTCGGAGCAACCTGCTGCTGACTCTGGTTCAGAAAAAAAAGATGATGTGAAAGATCCCAAGAAAGTCGCTCCAGAAGTCTGGTACGACCCGACTTCGTGGCCTCCTGAACGTCAGCAGCAGGCGAAGGATATTGCGATTGTGGGGGGGGTGGTTGTTGGTGGCGCAATTTTGCTGAAGTTGCTTTTCGGGCGTGCAAAAAAGGCGGGAGAGGGTGTTGCCAACGCAGCGCATAAAGTAGGTGAAGTCACTGGTAGTGTTTTGAGCGGTATCAAGAAAGTTGGAGTTCTTAGCCTTGCAGCTGTACTGGGGTATTTTGGCATTCAGATGTATCGACAGGTAAGCAAGATCAAAGAGCAACAAGAGAAATACGATGAGGCTTTGGCTCGTGTAAAGTCAGCGAAAGACAGTGAACTGCAAGCCGCTCGTCGTGCACTTGAAGATGCACAACAAGCTCTTACCGCTGCAAAAGAGGATAAAAAAATCTCGGAGCCACAGCAGATCATCGAGAAGAAAGTCGAAGAGCCACTTTCCATCGCGATGGCTATAAAAGCGCTCCCTCTACAATATGACGTTGCTGAAGAAATTGATCCAGAGATTGCTTCTCCGAAGCCCTATCTTAAGGATGCCGGAGACATTCTTGCAGTGGCTACGCAGGGCAGTCGTAAAGACACTCTTCGTATGTCTTCATTCTTCGATTGCATGGAGAGGGCCCACGAAAATGATGGCGAATATGACAAGCTGCTCCGGGAAATCTATGGCAACGATATCGATGCATGGAAACCGGAACTGCGTATGGAGAAGATTGCCGCACTTCGCTTTGTTCTCGGTTTTCTGAAGAAAAACCGTGACATTCTGGAGCGTTCTGCCCGCATCAGGGGCGAAAACCCCGGTGATCTCACGCTTGCTGAGGCAATGAATGTTTTTGCGGGAATGCCGAGTGCAGTCGAGGGTCTTACTTTGCGGCTTGCTTCCACTGCGGCTACATCGCTCATGTCTCTCGAGATTCCTGATCCCATTCCCGCCATCCAGGAATTTTTTGCGAAGGATGATCTCTATAGCGAACGGATGGTCGAACTTGTTCTCGAACCTCTTCTCGCTGAAGCGAAGCGCAATCCATCCACCCCTGAGGAGCGAAAAAAACTGCGTGCAACCTGTTCAGCTGTCGCCGCTCACTTTCTAAAAAATGGAAACGTACAGATCGGAAGCATCAATTCTTCTCTACCTTCTGAGTGGACGGAAGATGGAAGTGAGCGCTTCATTGCCCGTGCCATTGCAGAGCGCATTCGCCGTCCGGAAACCGTGCGGCGTTTGCTGCAATCGGCCATGATCTCGAATACTTCAAAGAATCCTGATGAGAAGAAGAAGGAGGAGGAAATTGCTCAAGTGCTTGAGGAGCAGCTCTCCAATGGAAAACTTTCTCTGCGTGATGCATTCCAGCTCTTCTATCTTCTGGAAAGCGGGGGGGTGTCTCAGGCTCTTCTTTTCTTTAAGACGGCGAAGATCCTCACTGCAGGCGGTCGCCACGATCTTGCGGCAGACCGATATCAGGCAGTTGCTAGCCGTCTCTATGAGGCTGTTACAGAAGGACCGGATGCAATCGCTGCACTTATGGCAGAGCTTCATCTCACACCCGAGCAGGAAAGAGAGTTACGGAACGTGGCGCTATATATGGCCGAATATGCTTCGGAAGCAGGTCATTCCTATCTTGATCATTTGGATGCATTTCAAGAGAGCCATCCAGGAATGGCTACGGCTCTTGGAATCGGCATTGGAGCTCCTCTTCTCTACACTGGCTACCGGGTTACGTTGAAACCCGTCTTCTGGGCATGGACCAAGGTTCAGTGGAAGCTCATCCTTAATCTTGCAGACAGTGATGCCGTGAAAATAGAGAGCATTGCGGGAAAATATGGAAAGACGGTGGAGCAGGTTTCTCTTGCCGTTCATGATGCACAACTTGCGGTGCAGCGCATGCGCGATGTGGACATTGGTATCCATGCTCCATTCTACAAATACCGCGCAAGGCGTCTCGGCTTGCAAGCGCGCCAAAGAGCTTATGGTCGTGCCAGAGTGTCTGCGGAACCAATTGCATTTTCCTCTGCAGGATCTGTCGATGACCTTGCACGCGCGGTCAAAGAGCTTCCAAATGGTTGGTCCAAGGCTCTGGAGGAAATCAAAACATTACAGATTGGTCAGAATGCAAATCCTGCTCTTGTAGAAAGAATCGAAAGGGCGATGATTCGTTGTCGAGAATTGGGTCTTGCTCTCGAGGATGCAAAAATGCTGATGACGGATTCTCGCGGTCTTGCATTGCTGAGTGACAGTGCTGCCGCATTACCACCTGGTGCCTTGGAACAATTACTTCGCACAGCTGCCCTGAGTGGTGGCAAAGGCGTGCAGAGGATCGCGGCATATGTATTTGAACTTGGTCCGAATGTAACCGCAGAACTTCTTGATCGCACAGTCATTCGAGCAGTTGCTGTAAGCGATGCTCATCCGGATGCTATAGCACGCATCCTTCGCAGTGCTGCAGGTAAAAAGATTCTCAATGCCGGAAAATCGGATCAGATCGTACATCTTATAGAAACGATGAGTCGCTGGCAGCGATCCGGCGATCTTGCCCGCCGTATGTTCATCGGTTTTGGGGCGCTGGATGTCGCTATTCTCGGAATGGATATCTTAAGTTATGAAGAGATGGTGGAGCGTCATCGCGAGACAATCCAAGGACTTGAGGAAAATCTGCGGCAAGCAGGATTCCAAAAGGTTGGTGATCGTTGGGTACATCCCGGTACGAAAGCCTCTCTCAGTTTTAAAAAACTCGAAGAGAGTATTCTCGATTTGAGCGATCCTCAGAAGATGCGGATTGCCGCGGATGCCGCTTCACTTCCTCTTGCAATTCCCGCAATCGGTTTTACGCCTGTTGGACTCGGCCTTCTTGTTGTCTCTGCTGTGGTGCACACTGGCATCGGTGCTTGGGAGCAAGGAAAGAACCGCGATTTTCTCCGTCATACTCCGGCAGCCATTCTCACGCTGCTTACGACCCAAGCCACTGTTGGCAGCGGCGAAGTTGACATGGTTGCAGACATGAGTAATTTCATGATTTCGGATCTCACGCGTCTCGGAAGCGAGCGTGAAAAGAGTGTGCTCCGTCGCAAACTCATCGCCATCCTCTTTGCGCGCGAACTTCTTTCTGTCGGAGAGAAATCTCCCGATGTCGTCGCGCAGGTCACGCAAGGCAAAGATCTGGGTACATTCTTAAACGAGCGTGGGGAATTCCTTGGTAAGGAATTCGATGCGGTAATCGTTCCCTACGTTGCCGCACGACTCTTCCAGCGTTCGAACGATGGCGGAGTGCAGTGGCAGAATTTCCGTACACTGAAAATCCATGAAGGATGGCTCGATCTCGATAACGTATCGGACTCCGATGTTCGGCTTGTCTTGCGTGACGCTGTTCATCTCTTTGCACAGCATGTGATGGAACGTTCCTATCGTCGCGAACGACAGGCGCTTCAAGAACGTGAAGCCCTTCGCAAGCGTACCTTTGTAGGACCGATGCAGGAGGTATCGCAGATTCAAACGCGCGCCCGCATGGAAGCCGAAGATGCAGCCTCTTCCGATACGACGAAAGCTCTTGGGGAAACTACCGTTTTCGGAGCGCGCATTGATAATCTCGATATATCCGTGAGCACCACAGCCGTCGAGCGTGCCATCCATGCATACACAGATCGATTGGATGCTCTTTCCTTGGGAGTAGATGGCAAACCCCGCACGCGTGATGCGATGAAAAAGGAACAACCCGATTTGTTTACAGCCACGCTTCCCGCCGGTAGCCGTTCAAATGATCAGCAAAACGCGCGTGTATTGAATATCGCCGATCTTGCCCGCGAGAGTTTACAAAGAAAAGAAACAGCACCCGAGACATCCGCTCCGGAAGTTCTTGCGAAGGCAACTGCTGTCTATGAGTACTTAAGAGAAGTGGGGTATGCCAGTAGTGGCCCGCTTTATGCCTCTCATGAGCACTATATTCAGCTCAGTGACTATGCGAATTATCTAGCACAGCATCCGTCATTTGATGC
>VMGQ01000046.1 GCA_007376635.1 Candidatus Peregrinibacteria bacterium Greene1014_49 | reverse complement strand
ATTGCGCCATTGCGACGGTTATGTTCGCCTTTGAGTTCCATCGATTGGAGCGGGAGATCCTCTGCGTGCGCGGCAATGCGCTTTCCCGGGCTCAGCGCGGCGATTTCCTCCGCACCCGCAGATGCTACATCGTAGATGACAAAATCCTCTTCATTCTGGAAACGAGAGATGTGCGATTTCGCTTCTTTATATGCCTCACGAGGAGTCGAGACACTGCTCCGCGAAGCAGAAGCATGGTAATCGAGGTGCTCCGGAAAAAAGCTCGTGATGACTGCGACATGCGGACTCACTGTGCAGTCCATGAGTTGATAACTGCTCATTTCTTGAACAAAAAATGTGTTCAATGTAGCATCTTTGAGATGAGATATTGCGGGGTCGCCTATATTTCCAACAAGGAAAGATTTCTTCTGTGCTGCTTTCAGAATTTCATAGATAAGTGAAGATGTCGTGCTTTTTCCTTTCGATCCCGTAACGCCGATGACGGTCGCTCCGCGAGCGGCGGCTTCTTCGAGGAAGATCTGGGTGGAATTTGTAACGGTTGCAGGTTGCGGGTTGCGGGTTGCAAGAACTTTGGGAGGGATGCCTGGTGACTTGATTACCACGTCGAAGCGTTTGAGATTCTCAAGATAATTTTCTCCGACTTGTAACTCGCAACCCGCCCTTCGACTCAGCTCAGGACAGGCAACCCGTAACTGATCGTTCTGGTCCGCAATCGTGATCTCCGCCTCCGGTGCAAATTCCCGAATGGCATCCACCATCGCCTTGCCCTCGCGGCCATACCCGAGGATGCAGATAGATTTGCCGTTGAGATCTTTGAGAAGCATGGAAAGGGTCGGTTGTGATTGTAGAGACGGCACGCTGTGCCGTCTCCTCCCGTCCGTCCATTATTTCGGCAAAACACCCTGGAATTCCTTCGGAATCGCATGGTCGTCATTTGCCGCCAATTCCCGTTCGATCAACGCATCGGGATTTTTGATGTGAGGAAGGACATCTGCTTCAAAGATCTTCATCATCGCCGTTTCTGCCAGATCTCCGCGTTTCCTTGCAAGCAAAAATGCCGCACGGACTTCATCGGGCGTGCCTACGCACTCGAAGGGTTTGAAGCCCTGGAGCCCGAGGAGTTCACGGAAGGTCGTTTCTAGGGCAGGGGAGTTAAAGAGATTTCCGCCGAAGATTTTTTCCAATGTAGCTCTCGGTAGAAAAGAAGCAAAGAGTGCAAATGCGAAGGCACATTTAGGGCACTTGCGACACCAAAGACCAGTCCCAAGTTTTTCACTCTTCGCTGCGATCTTCCAGTTCGCATTGCAGCTTGTAAAGGATGCGAAGTATTGCGGGTACTTACAACACTCCTGCACGATCCGAAGCTCGCTCCACGGTCGCAGCAGACTGAAGTACTGCACACTCGTTTTGTCTTTCAACATCTCTTGCAGCGCTTTTTCAAACGCAAACCCCTTGCTCCACTGGTGATTCACTTCGAGATCATGGAGTTTCGTATTTCCTTCATTCGCAGAGCGTTCATTGCTCCAGACTGCACCGGAAAATCCATAGAGCTCTGCGACAATGACGGAGAGGATCGAAAGATACGCTGTGATCGGCACGTGGCCATTAAGCGCGCCTTCGGCATTCAGGGAAAAGAGGATGGGATCTAAGCGGCGTTCAATCGTGATGAGCGGGAATCCCGCCTTTTTTGCAAATGCCGAGATCAAGGGATGATGACCGATCCGAAGCAGCGTGACATCGTGTCCGGCAGCCTTGAGCATTTCCGCCGTGATGATGGAGTCCTTGCCGCCTCCGAAAGGAACCAGGATTTTTCCCGATGGAACAGGTTGATGTGGCTCCGTAGAGACGGCACGTTGTGCCGTCTCACACGGAAATTTCACCCTCCCCCGATGATCAATTTTATTTTTGTAGAAAAATTCCCCCAGTCCGTTTTCATACACCTGTGTCCAGAACGTAGCATCATCGGCACTCAGCGAACCGCTGCGGACTTCGATCTTCTTTGGCAGGCACGTTTTGTAGTAACTAATGCCGCCGATCAGATGTAGCAGGAAGAGGAGCCGGTTGAAGTTTGGGTTTTTTGCTTGCGGCGGGAATGGTTCGGGGAGCTTGATCGTCTCGATGAAGCGGATGGAATCATCCAGGCTATATTTGAGTTCGATCAGTCCTTCCTCATGGTAGAAGGCGTAGGAGTCGAAGATGAAGGAGGAGTACTGTTCCATGGAGAAGCCAGCATACAGCGATTATCTCAAAAAAGAGTCGAATCCTCATCGGATTATCTTGGTGACAAAGCTTCACAGGTTTCCAGTTTATATAATCACAGCGAAGCGTTTGTTGTAGTAAAAAGGTTACTGAATTCTATTTATGCTTTATAATTTAGAATGTGAAAAAGAAGATTTCAACTAAGGCGTACGAGGGAATTTTCTTAAAAATTACACCACTTTACTTTCAGCATCTTGAATACATTTCGATAATAATCGCTTTCGGATATCTGGCTGCGATTTCAAAAAGTATTCTCGTGTCTCTTACCGCAGTTATATCATGGCTATTTTATACATGGTATGTCATGGATCTTTTTTGGGAAAAATATCCACGAGCCTTAATAAATTGGTTCGTTGTCCATATTATTATGTTACCAACACTATTCATAATAGGTGGATTAATAATTGTTAGCATTCTCACACAAATACCCTCTGTTCCAATTCCGACCATTCGCGAATTGCTCAAGGCGGTGCTTTTTCCTTGGTTGTAAAATAATGAATTTAGAAAACTCTGTGTGGTGCCATGGGAGGGACTTGAACCCTCAATCCCTTACGGGAACGCGATTTTGAGTCGCGCGCGTATACCATTCCGCCACCATGGCATATCTCTATTCTACATGAATTATCGTATCGTGATTCGAGCATACGTTATGCTGGACACATGCTTCTGTGTAAAACGACCCTCGGAAAAAGCCCCATTCATGGCATTGGTGTTTTCGCCGCACATGATATTCCCAAGGGAATGGTGATCTGGGAATTCACTCGTGGCATCGATCAGGAGATTCCCGCTGCATCGATTGAGAAACTTCCGGCTCTTGCTCAAGCATGTATCCGAAAATATGCGTACAGAAAACCGGATTCCGATATCTATGTCCTTTGCGGGGACGATACGAGATTTTTCAATCATTCTGAAGAACCGACGGTGATCAGTTCCAGTGAAGATGGTCCTGACATCGCAGTGCGCGATATTCGGACTGGAGAAGAGTTGACCATCGACTATCGTACGTTCGATGCGGACGCAGAAAGGAAACTTCGGAGTTTCTCATAGAGCAGAGATGAGTGAATGCCATTTGTTGGATTACAAACAAAGTTGCTCTTAGATGGTGATGGCGTGTTGGAGCTTCTTCGGCACAAGTCGCATCGTCATCGTCACGGGATCGTAGAAATCATCAGTCACATAGCGACCTCCCGCGACTTCGGAGAGCGGAACGTCCGTGATCTGGCCGTCCCGTAAAGCTACCATGCGCCCATAGGTATTTTGGCTCGCGAGTGTACCTGCATACGCTCCAAGACGGGAGGCAAAAATAGCATCGTGTGCCGCAGGGGCGCCGTTGCGTGCGTGGTAGCCGATAACCTGTTCCTGGGTGCCGATCCCTGTTTTCCTCTTTATCACTTCTGCCAATCTCTGGGCTGCACCACGCATTTTCCCGTGACCAAATGCATCGGTTTCATTCTTGTCATCACCGAAATATCCTTCGGAAATAGCGATGACTGCAGCATTGGCAGGCTTTCCGTCCGCGCCCTGTTCAGAAAAAACTTCCTGCACCCTTTTTATGAGGGTGTCTTCGTCGATGGGAAACTCGGGGATCAGTGTGATGTCTGCTCCGCCGGCCTCTCCGCCGTGGAGAGTGATCCATCCTGCATTGCGACCCATGACTTCCACAATGGCAACTCTGGTCATCGATTCTGCGTCCGTACGCATATCGCGTATCACACCTGCGGCACGATCGCATGCTGTCTCGAATCCGAACGTACGGTCTGTTCCGAAAACATCGTTGTCTACTGTTTTTGGAACACCGATCGCTTGGACGATGCCTTGTTCATGCAAAGCGCGTGCTTGACCCAGTGTATCGTCGCCGCCGATCGCGATGATGCCGGTGAGTCCGTAACCGCGAACGGCTTCTGCGACGGCAGCGTATTGTTCCTCACGGATCTTCGTACGTGAACTTCTGAGGGTCGTTCCTCCTGTGCTCATGAGATCGTGGAGTTCGCGTCTGCTCATGCGCGTGAGATTCACAATATCTGGGCGCACTTCCAGCATGCCTTTCCAGCCTTCAGGGATGCCAAGGACTTCATGACCAGATTCTTTTAATACTTTGGCTGCGGTTGAGAGGACAGCATTTAACCCCGGGGCGATGCCGCCACCAGTGAAGATGCCCACTCGTTGTTTATGCTCTGGGGATGGAACCATTGGAGGCGGAATATTCCACCAATGTTGCTGAGGCGCAAGCATATTGCATATCTTTCCTGCTGTGGGTTCCAAGGAAGAAGGTTAAAATGATGCCTCTGCGCATCGCCTCCCTCTCCCCGGCAGTCACGGAGATTCTCTTTGCTTTAGGCGTCGGCAAACAGATTGTCTGTACCGACCAATTCAGCAATTTCCCGGAAGAGGCAAAGGCAATTCCTCATGTGCGCGACATGGTGAAGATCGATCCAGAGGATATCCGCGTTTTTCAGCCGGAGGCGGTATTTCTCGGAACGTCCATTCAGACGAAACTTGCCGAGGTCCTTCGCGCCGAGAATTTTTCCGTGATTCATGATGACCCACGGTCGGTGGATGACATCTATGCCTGGATTCGATCCATTGGCACGATCGTTGATCGCGGGAAAGAAGCGGAGGCATTGGTATTGCGGATGCAGAAGGGATTTCAAGAGGTGAAGAAGAAGGCGAAGATGATGCATGCCGGTAGAGACGTGCGATTCGCACGTCTGTATATCGAAGAATGGCATTATCCTCCATTTGCGTCCGGCAATTGGGTCCCCGAAATCGCCCGCATCGCGGGCGGGGAACAATTTCCCGTGGCACCAGGGGCACTCAGCCCCGAAGTGACATTGGAGCAGGTCGCACAATGGAATCCCGATCTCATCGTGATCAGCTGGTGCGGAGCGGGGAGCTTGGCTCCCAAGGAATTATTATTGAATCGGCCTGGGTGGGATCAGTTAACGGCAATTCAAAAAGGGCATGTGCGCGTCATTGACGATTCTTTGTTGAATAGGCCGGGGCCGAGATTGGTGGAAGGCGCGCAGAGATTGTATGGGTGGATGTTTGAGCTCCTGCATTAAATTTGACTTTGTAAAACAAGCGGATACAATGCGTAACGTGTTCCTCATGCATCTGATTTCCGGCGCGTATTATACCGTCCCTTCTTCTGAGGAGAGGACGGCAACGGTCGCATAAGAATTTGCACAATGACCGATATCGACCCTCCTCAAAGGAGGGATTTTTGTATGTGCTTTTTCTTTCATTTCTTTATACTTCCCCACTTATATGAATTCGCTACAGCAAGCCATCGGCGAGCAAACGATTACGGTCTTCGGTTCCGAAGGGAATTGGGGAAACAGAATTGTGAATACGCTTCGGCCACACGCAAAACGTGTGCTGTGTTGTGATCCGAAACTCAAGCAAGCGTCTGCTGACCCGCGCGACGCCACTGCAGAAGCAGATGTCATCGTCTACGCCGTGTTTCCCGATCAGATGAATCATATTGTCGATGAAACGCAACATCTCATCATGGGGCAGAGCATTCTGGAGATCACATCGGTGAAACAGCCCATTATCCCCACTCTACAAAAGCTCGATGAAATGGGAGCCAGTGTTGTTGCTACCCACCCACTTGTTCTTCCGACCATGTCTTCCGTTCGTGGACAAAGGCTTCTTCTCATGCGGGTAGGCACAAATTCCGCCGTTGCAGAAACTCTTGCAAGAGAAGTCTTTGGCACGGGAATGGAAATGATCATTCATGATGAGATTCCTCTGGACCGACATGATGCAGTCATGGTTCCGCAACAAGGCGTTCTGCATGCTACCAACATTGCACAGCTCATTATGCTGGCCGAGATGGTGGAACATGGAAATGTTGATTTGCAGCTTCTGCTCAGAAACAGCACTGCCAACTTCGATCTCAATGCTCTTGGACAATGGCGTACGGCTCGTTCGGGAGCGAATATTTCTTCTGCCTTGATTGAAGGGGCGCTGCAAACTGATCTTGGTCTTGAAATGCTTGAACGCCTCAAAAGAACTCTCGACCGAGTCATAGGAGCGGTGAAGGCAGGCGCTCTCTCCGATTTACTTGATCCGGCACTGCAAACTCTCGACCCCCATGGTGAAATCCGCAAAGAAATGAGCAGAAAAGGAGACATAGTTCTCACGCGTTTCGGAAATCTTCGCAGATTGTCGTTTCAACTTTTAGCAAAGGAAAGCGGCGCTGGAGTGCTCCATCAGATTACGGAAATACTCCTGAAACACGGCATCAGTATGAATGCGATAGATTCCAATGTTTTGCAGAAAGGCGACAACAAAGAAGTAACGTTCGATATTGGTATTGAGGAATCAGAAATCGACTGGCTCGCTCTTGAGGCGGAACTTTCTGAGGCAGGCTTTGTGCTTACGCGATAGGATGTCTTTGCAATCTGTAACTTGCAACCCTTCACCCCCAACCAGTACTCTAAAACCACTTTCCCATTCATCCATGACTAACCCTTCTGCCTTCGACTCCCTTATTGCCGACATGAGCCTCCTAAGACATCCCTTCTACCAGAAATGGAGCCGCGGCGAGCTCACGCTCAAAGATCTCCAGATCTATGCCAAGGAATACTTCCACCTGGTAAACCGCATTCCGGGCATTGTCGAGCGTGTGCGTGTGCGTGCGGATGAGAGGAATCATCCTCTTGCAGGAATGATCGAGAAAAATAGAATCGAGGAGCAGGAGCATGTGGAGCTCTGGAAGCGCTTTGCGAAGAGTCTTGGAATTTCGGAGAAGGAATTGGTTGGTCACAAGCCGAGTGCGACCGTGACAGCTGCAGTCATGGAATTGGAGCAGCTTGCGGATGGAACATTCGAAGATGGTGTCATCACGATGTACAGCCTGGAAGCGGAATTGCCGAAGATTGCACAGACAAAGAAGGATGGACTTTGTGCTTGGTACAACTTGAGCTCCGAAGATGCGCAGATCTACTTCGATGAGCATCTTAAAGAAGAAGAGCACCTGCAGGTCTGGCGTGGAGTGGCAGTCGATGCAGCGCAATCGCAGACCATCACGAAGCGTTCTTTGCAAGCGCAGAACAAGGTCTTAGACGGGGTGTGTGAACTCTGTGGCATCATGGCTTGCTAAAGGCTAAAGGGAAAAACTGTCGGTATTTGTAACAGGTTGCAGAGCAGCCACGTCTCTGTAGTCTGCATATATCTTCCTTTTTCATTCTATGACAACTGCTAAGCGATCCACTCCCTATACGCGTTTCCAGACGACACTCGCAGAGGTCTTTCAGAAGATCAGTCTGAGTGCAGCGGAACGGAAGTTGTTGAGTGCGCCGCAGGCGATCCACCGCGAAACCATCACGATTAAAAAAGATGATGGTTCAAAGGCGACGTTTCCGGCATTTCGTGTGCAGTTTAGTAACGCGCGCGGTCCCTATAAAGGAGGCATCCGCTACCATCCTGATGCGGATCTCGAGGAAGTGAAAGCGCTTGCGGCACTTATGGCCATCAAGACCGCGGTCGTTGGTATTCCCTTTGGCGGTGGCAAAGGTGGCGTGCAGTGTGAACCAAAAGAGCTCAGTAAGCGTGAGATCCAGGAAATCTCTCGGGCGTACATTCGTGCATTCGGGAAATACTTGGGTCCGGATATCGATTGTCCCGCGCCGGATGTGAATACGACGCCGGACATTATGGCGTGGATGCGCGACGAGTACGAGAAGATCACGCACTCCTATGCTCCGGCGATGATCACGGGAAAGCCGCTGGCGTACGGCGGATCGCTCGGGCGCGATACCGCCACCGCGCGCGGAGGATTTTTTATTCTCCAGGAACTCGTCGAGCGCGACGCACTGGATCCCAGTGAATTGCGGGTCGTCATCCAGGGATTCGGGAACGCGGGCGGACATATGGCAGAGCTTTTGCATGGCGCAGGCTATACGATCGTTGCCGTTTCGGATTCTCATGGAGGAATTTATAATGCCGAGGGTCTCGATCCCGTGCGCATTGAGAAGTACAAGCGCAAGAACGGCACCGTGGCCGGAGAGTACTGCACGGGATCTGTCTGCGATCTCGAGCGTATGAAGATGGATGGCGTCCGCAGAATCACGAATGAAGAACTCCTCGAACTTCCTTGTGATATCCTTATTCCAGCGGCGCTCGACAATGTGATTACCGGAGCCAATGCAAAGAAAATCCGCGCGAAACTGATCCTTGAGCTCGCGAACGGGCCCACGACACCTGAAGCCGATGTGATCCTCGAAAAAAGAAAAGTGAAGGTGATCCCGGATGTTCTTGCGAATGCCGGCGGCGTTACCGTGAGTTACTTTGAATGGGTGCAGGGAAGATCGGGTGAGCAGTGGACGGCCGAACGCGTCGACAATGATTTGAAGCGCATCATGCTTAGTGCATTCCGTGAGGTTCGTAGAA
>VMGQ01000045.1 GCA_007376635.1 Candidatus Peregrinibacteria bacterium Greene1014_49 | reverse complement strand
TCAGAGAATGACTGTAGTGCGCTTTTAGATTTTCCAAGTATGCACGATGAGTGCCTGCAATCTCTTGCGTTCAAGAACCACGCACCGGAAATCTGCGAGGGCATAGCCAATGACAATAGGAAAATTGCATGCTTTGTGAATGCCAGAGCGATACAGAAAAATCCAAATATTTGTGATGGTTGCAAGGAGCGTGTTGAACACATTGAAGATCTTCAATAATTCACTCTCACAAATAATGACTTACCAACCTGCCTCTGCCACACTCCCCCGCAATGGAAACCCCATTCATTCCCCTTCACCCAATGATCCACCTTCGCATCCTCAACAGTATTCTTCTTGTAGCCATTCTTGCACTTCCTATCGGCGCATTCGCACGTCCTTCCTTCAGAACCATTCGCAATGAGGGAACAGAGCAATTGAATGCGGAAAAACAAGCAAAGCGGCAATATCTGGGCGATGTGCACAAAACACAGTATAAGCGGCGAGATCATCCCCGCGGTGGCATGTCCGCGGAAATCCCGAAAGATTGGGAATTGTATATTCCTGGAAAGTATTGGACTTTGTAAACAGTAGAGTCATGATAATTCCTACTAAACCACAATGAATCTTCATTTAATCGACCATTTCAAGTTTATTACTCCAGTAGTGATCTATCTGGCATTAAGTGAGCTGATCTTTTTTTCAACCTCAGGCGGTTGGCTGTCATTGCTATTTTTGTTGTTTGGCTCAATGTTCTTCGTTGCTGTTTTTATATGGTTTCTTTTGATGCGATTCTTTGGAAAACGCTTCAAGGATAAACTATCTCGTTTTAGTTTGAAAGATTGGTTCATAATGACAATTCTTTTTCAAAGTGGAACATTGCTCTTTAATATTGGGGACTGTGGAGATGATCCCGGAAAATATTTTTTCGTAGAAAAACTAACTTCTCAATTATTCGAGACTCACAAAATATGCGGACATTATCCGGAAAAACTATTTCAAATACTTTTTCCGATTTTCCTTTTTTGTATTATTGGCTATGCGATTTCTCTCTTTGTTACTGTCACAGTTCTAGGTATTCAACAATCGAGAAAATCTGATGTCCGTTGAACATATCGAAGACCTTCAATAATTCACCATTACAAATAATGACTTACCAACCTGCCTCTGCCACACTCCCCCGCAATGTCCTCCCCCTTCACCCCTTCCTCCCCTGCCGCCCTCGGTTACCGCATGCCTGCCGAGTGGGAGCCGCATGCGGGGACATGGCTCTCGTGGCCGTACAATCTAGAGACGTGGGAAGGGCATCTGGAGGGCGCTGAGAAGGCATACGTAGAGATCATTGATGCACTGACACCTCATGAGACGGTGCAGCTGCTGGTGCCTAATGAAGAGATAAAAGCGCGCGCGCTGAAAGCACTCGGAAAAAAGCGCAATAATCTGGTTCTCCATTGCATCGAAACTGGCGACGTCTGGATCCGCGACTACGGCCCGATTTTTCTGAAGCGAGAAAGCAATGGGAAGTCGGAAGTTGCCTATACCAAATGGATCTACAACGCCTACGGCAATAAGTATGAAGATCTCCTCATAGGAAACGATGCCGCGAATACAATGCCACTGCAGGACTACAAGCGCTTCGATGCAGGCATCGTCCTGGAGGGCGGCTCCATCGACGTGAATGGCACCGGCAGTCTCCTCACGACCGAAAGCTGCCTCCTCAGCCCGGACCGCAATCCCGATCTGAAAAAAGAAGACATCGAACAGAAGCTCCGTGACTTCCTCGGCGTGACCAATATCCTCTGGCTCAGTGCCGGCATCGAAGGAGATGACACCACGGGGCACATAGATGATCTCACGCGTTTTACAGGGCAAAGCACCGTCGTGACTGTTGTTGAAGAGAACACGAAAGACCCAAACTACGCTCCTCTCAGAGAAAATCTGGAACGCCTGAAAACCATGCGCGACGAAAAGGGCACGCTGCTCACGATCCACACGCTTCCAATGCCGAAGGAATTTGTGGTCGAAGATCGCCGCATGGCAGCGAGCTATGCGAATTTCTATATCGCCAATGGCGTAGTACTGGTACCAGTCTACAAACAGGACTCAGACGCAGAAGCGCTGAACGTATTGGCAAAATGCTTCCCAGACAGAAAGATAGTAGAAATCGACTGTAGGGAGCTGATTTGGGGATATGGGTCGGTGCATTGTGGAACGCAGCAGATGCCGTCAAATTCTGATTTTGTTCAAGAAAACTGAATTCTATTTCATTTTGGTTGCATTTGTATTTTTTGTAAAAGATGTTATATTTTTAGTATGTGGATATTACTAGCTCTAGCGGCCTCAATTTGTTTCGCGGTTGTTTATCTCCTAGATGAATACTGTATTGATGAAGTGCTGGATAAACCGTGGATGGCTGTTATTACAAGTGCAACAGCATCAATTATTGTGTTCTTACCGCTTCCGTACATATTGCCATTTATAAATTGGCAATGGCCGCCAGCGAAAATCATCGCTCTTGGAATTTTCTCTGGGATGCTAATCCAAGTTAGCCAGTTACTTTATTATAATGCTTTAGCTAAAACCAATGCTGGGATTGTCGCCACTTACCTAAATCTTACAACAGCAATTCTCCCAATTGTTAGTTTTATTTTATTTGGAACAGTTTTAACTCCCTATCAATACATTGGAATTATTCTTCTAATTTTCGCTTCTAATACGATGTTATTGGCTGACCATAATTATGAAACTCGCACCTCGGCATTGTTTTTGACAATTGGCGTGTCGTTAATCCAAACCGCTGTATACCTCATACAAGATTATATTTATGAAATAACTTCATTTATTGTGAGCTATTTCTTGCTAACTGTAGGTTTGATGTCTGTAGGTATTTTTGCCTGCTGTCTTAGACCAATTAGACAAAAAATGTATGAAGAAAAAAACAAAATCTTATCTTCCTTTAAATTATTTTTTGGGATTGGTTGCCTAGATTTGTTCGCTATTGCGTTTGCCCAGAAATCAATTCAGATCGGACATCCTTCATTAGTATCTGCTATCGAAACAACAATCCCCGGCTTTACATTTATTATCACTTTCTGTGCTATTTCTATATTTGGAATAAAATACGATGAGAAAATATTCTCTGGTATCGGAAAGAAATTTGCATCTCTATCAATGATGATAATGGGTGTTTATTTAGTTTCCTAGTTTTCTCCTAAAGGCAATTCAACATAGAAAGATGTACCCTGATTTTCTTCGCTTTTAAAGAAAATTTTCCCTCCTTGCCCTTCTGCTGCACCTTTTACTACATACAAACCAAATCCGTTTCCATCAACACTACGTACATTGCTTGCGCGGAAGAGTTTGCCAAAGATTTTATCTTGATCCTTCTCAGGGATACCGCATCCTGTATCACTAACGGAAAATTTTAAGGTGGCGTTTTCAACTTTCACATCGAGTTTCACATTTCCCCCTTCTGGCGTGTACTTAATCGCATTGCTCAAGAGGTTCTCCGTAATCATGAGCATCAAGCGCTTATCGAGATTTCCTGAGCCAATCTTCGCTGGAATAGACGAGGAGAGATTGATTTTTCTTTCATGAGCTTTCGCTTGCATAATGCTCAATACATCATCAAAAAACGTATTAAGATCCAATTCTGTACGATCCACCTTCATACGTCCTAGTTGGATGCGTGACACATCAAGGATCATCGAAACGAGATCAGAAAGATGTGCAGCAACGCCTTGGAGTTTTTGGAAGAAATCTTTTTGTTCTTCTTTTATCTCCCCAATATCTCCATCAAGAAGCATTTCAAAGTCCCACTTGAGTGCTGATATAGGAGTTGCGAGTTGGTGACTGACAATGCCAAGTAATTCATCTTTTTGTCTATCCAAATCTCTCATTATTTCAACCCTACTTCTCCAAATTCGAATAATAAAGATTGTTAAAAAGGAAATCAAAAATAACAAAGTTATGATAAATAATACAAATGGTATAAGGGTTGCGTTGACTAGTGCTCTAAAGTCGCTTACTTCTACATCGATTACGAGTGCACCAACTGATTTACCATCTTTAGAATAAATTGGTGCATATCCTGAAAGAAAGGTACCCCAAGAGTCTACAGAGAGTTCTGAATCCACAATCGGGCTCTCAAACGCAGGTCCCTGCATTGCAGGAACCTCAGTTGCATCATATTCATCGCCAGGTTTGCTTATATCATAACCATCAATAACACCATCTTCATTAAAATCAATCGTTGGGACAATAACCATCGCATCCGCATCGACAATATATGTTACTATATTCGGATCCTCTGTCTGACCAATGACATATGCGTAACGAATATTTTTATTTGCGCTTCGTATGGCTTGAAGTTTTAATACATTTATTTTGTAAATATCTGTCTTTGCTGCATCAATCCCCATATCATGCAACGTTTCGATTTCATTACCAGAAAACTGTAATGATGCTGTGGAAACAATCGCAATTAACCTTTCATTTAATCTCTCTCTCAATAATTGCTTCGTATAATCTTGTAAGAAAAAGGTTATAACTATCGCAACAAGTGCGCAGAAAATGAAAACAATATATATCGCACATCCAGAAAGAATTTTTTGTATATTTGCCAACCTTTTGATGCATTGAATACTCAACATCCCATTGTATCATATTTATGTCCAATTGAGAATTGTGGTTTATTCACCCAAATATTGTATAGAATACAATATATGCAGTTGTATTCCTATCTCTCACAGAAATGTAAAGCAAAAAAATCTGCTATTAACGGTTGGGGTGTTTTTGCTAGAGATACCATCAATAAGGGTGAGTTAGTCGCAGCATGGGGTGGAAAGATATGTCATAAGAAAGAAATGAAGCGTTTGTGTAAAAAACGTCCAGCTTATGCTTCACATCCAATATCGGTTTTTGATGACCTATTTTTAGTCCCTCTAGATGTAAATCTCATAGAAGATTCTGATAAATTCAACCACTCCTGCAATCCAAATACAGGAGTTAGAGGTCAAATACTATTGATAGCTCGTAAGCAAATTCCTGTTGGGGAGGAGATATGTTTTGACTATGAGACCACTCAAATGGGTAATTTTGATGGTCTACCTTTTCTATGCAAATGTAATAGCAAAAATTGTCGCAAGCGAATTACCGGAAAGGCATGGAAAAATAAGGAATTTAGAAAGAAAAATCATGGATTTTTTTCTTGGTACATTGAAAAAAAACTGAAGTAAATTATCTTTTTGGAGACTCATTACACTTTTTATAGGTCGAGAATGTAATTAGTGATATCAGAGATGCGAAGAGCACTGTAACAATTAGCACAGACCACATAAATTTGTCATATGCAAAATCTGCCACTTTGGGTAATCCAATATCAAATCCAACAATCGCTATTCCTTTGTGTGTAGCATCAAATATTGGAGCGTAGCCAGAAAGATATGTTCCCCACTGATCTATATAAATACTTTTTTCAGCTACTGGATGATTTAGCGCAGTGGTCATCTCTGGAGCCTGATTAATGTCATATTGAAGTCCTGGAAAAACATTTTCTTCTGCCTCGGTGAAAGCACCATTTTTATCAAAGTCTTGCAAGAAGGGCAAATTATAATTGGAATCAGCATCAACAATAAATTCCCACATCCCTTTTTGCTCACTAGGACGCATTACATATGCCCACTTCACATCCGGATTCTCTTTCCTTACATTATTTAAAATTTCAAAAACTCTCTGATACTCCGGTCTCTTCATATCTCTCGCAAACCGCAACGGCTCAAGATCTTTATAATCAATCTGTAGTGCTGCGGTTGCTGCTATTGCCTTGAGTCGTTCAGCTGTTTGCTCCTTAATTAAACTCAACGTTTGCAAATACATCACATAAGAAATAGCAACAAACACCATCACCAATATTCCTGCCGCAGTTAAGAATGTTTTTGTATTACTTAAGTACAATAATTCTTTGAACAAAGACCGATTAAATGCCATAAATCTTACGAGCAGAAAAAGTGCAAAGAAACCAAAGAAATAATAAAATGGCTTGAAATCTTCAAGCGTGAGTAGATAGACATCATCGGCATGCCGATCGATACCTAAAATTGCTGTTGTATTTCCCTCTGCATCTTTGATGGGTGCCCATCCTGAAATAAACATTCCCCATTGATCCTCAGTGGGCTTAAGAGCTACAGAATGGGTTAATGCATCCCATGCAAGCCCTTCAAGATACGTAATGTCATACGGTTCTCCTGGAGGACTAAGCCAATCTGCATCATCAATCACTCCATCGTTGTTGAGATCAATTTTTGCTTCAAGATTCAAGGAATCTGCATCGGCAACAAATTCAAAAAACTGTTTGTTTTCCGTAGGTCGCATGATGTAGGCATAGGTAATCCGATCGTTTTGCTCCCGAATCTTCCTGAGCTGTAGAATAATTTTTTCGTATTCTGGCTTTTGAGCATCAACTTTTGTGTGCAATTGATTCAAATCTTTCGCATCAAATTGCATCGATCCGGTAGCGGCAATGCCTTTTACCTGCTCTGAAATCCTTGCCACATTCAAATCTACATTACGCAAATACAACGCATAGGTAACGGAGGCCGCAAGTGCACAACAAATCCCAAGAGACAGGAGCGTCTTCCTACTCAGAAAAAACTCCCTCGCAGCCGACACCACCCTTGTCCCCATCTCTACCTCCTTCGGCACTTCCACTACTGCACCAACTTTCTCCTTCTGCTTTACCATCTCCTGCTTCCAAATCGCCTCAAACATCGCCTTCTCAGTGTGTGCCATTTCTTTGCTGCGGATAAGGAAGGCTTTGTTCTCTACGTGATTGATCGTCGCAACCCAGTCGCCTGCGACAACTTTTTCGGTATTGAAGGCGTAGACGGACTCGGGAACGAGGAGCGTCTGGCGATACTCGAAGGCATCGCGGGACTGGTAGCGGCGTCCGAGGGGGGTGTCTTGGGCGATGACGCGAGTGATGACCTGCTGGCGGCGACGGAGACGGAAGTACTGCACCAGGAAATCGCGCAGCGGATCTTCGACTTCCGTGTGACGAACAGGGAGGAAATGGAGCATAGCGCCACTACACTCTTCGAGGAGCTTCGTGTACGCCTGCTCCAGACCTTCGAGACCTTCGTAGTGCTGGATATCGGCACGATTGACTTCAACCGAGAGGGAATCCACAAACGACTGGAGATCCTTTTCGCGACGATCCATGGCGGTGCGTTTGTGCTCGGCATCTTCGTGAACCCACGCAACGACAGCATCCAAAGAGAAGAGTGTGAGCTTCGGCGTCTCGTTGATGACCTCACGTCCGAGGATCCCCTTCTTGAGAAGCTTCTTACTTGCAGAATCGAGCACCCCCGTGCTTTTGCCGGTCTTTGCGGCAAGTTCCCGCAGTGTCATGGAACCTCCCGCAAGGAGGTGCTTTAAGATAAAGATCTCTGTTCCGGAGAATCCGGACTCGAGAAGGTATTGCTCGATAGAAGCGGGCAGTGGAGTCATCGGCAACTCCACATGCTACCGAGGTCTTTACAGAGCGCAAGTACATGTTGGATTCACATGTTAAGGTATATTGGCATTCTCGCGGGAATTTTGGCATGAATAAGCCATTTTAGAGCGTTCCATACCCTCATGGAACAGAATGGCCATTCACCCAATTTCCTCCCCCAGGTCTCCTCCATCCCCCCGACCCCTTCCTCCACAGGAGGAAGGGGAGCTCTGTTTCACGAGTAAATAAGCACGATATGTCCTTGTTGCATGCAAACAAAAACAACAAACATTCCCCTCCTCCCGTGGAGGAGGGGGTAGGGGTGGAGGAGACCTTAATGGAGGAAACCTCACACCCTCGCCCACTCCCAAGTCTCCTTTGAAATCACCCCTTCTTTGAGAAGCCTCTTCGCATCATTCTCAAATGTCGTCATGCCCGTATCACGACCCGTCTGGAGAACGGACTTCAGTTCCTGGGAACGATTGTCGCGGATGATATGGCCGACTGCGGGGGTGGTAACAAGGATCTCGCGCTGGGCAACTCTACCACCGCCGACTTTCGGAATTAGGCGTTGCGCGACGATCGCCTTCAGAGCGAGCGAAAGCTGGATGCGCACTTGCTGCTGCTGGTACGGAGGGAAGACATCGACGATGCGATCCACAGTCTGCACAGCATTAGGTGTGTGCAGCGTGGCAAAGACGAGGTGACCGGTTTCGGCAATAGTCAGAGCTGCAGCAATAGTTTCCAAGTCGCGCATTTCTCCGACCATAACGATATCGGGGTCTTGTCGCAGTACGTGTTTGAGTGCCTCCGGAAACGAAAGGAAGTCACTACCGAATTGGCGCTGGCGGATGATTCCCTTTCCTTCCGGGAAGAGAAATTCTACAGGATCTTCCAGCGTGACAATGTGCTTCGATCGCTCTTGGTTGATCTTGTGGATGATAGCCGCGAGCGACGTGGACTTTCCCGAACCCGTGGGACCGGTGAAAAGCACAAGACCATCGGTAAGATTGCAAAGCGCATCGGCAACGGTGACGAGACCGACATCGGCAATGGAGGGAATATCTTGAGGAATAATGCGTGCGGTAAGTCCAGCAACTCCCTTTTCGAAGTGACAATTCACGCGAAGACGCACATTGGAGACGGCGTAGGCACTATCCATTTCACGAGTACGCTCAAATTCCTTGAAGCGATCGGCACCAAGAATGCTTTTCACGGCACGTTCGAAGCACTTTCTTTCCCTGCGGGACAAGGATGCCATCGATGCGGAACACCACCGGACTTCCCATAGCCAAGTGAATATCGGAAGCACCGGCTTTTACGGCTGCAACGAACAGTTGATCGAGGCCTGATGGCATAGAAGATGAGGGGATGTGTCTTTAGAGATATTATACAATATTTTAGATAATTCTACAAATAGGGAATTTTGGGTACGATTGGTTCATGGATCGTCATCTTGCCCAAGCGCGCATCGTAAAACTCCGAGCCGAAATTTGGCGCTTGAATAAAGCCTATTTTATCGAAAATAGAAGCGATGTTTCGGAGAGTGTTAGAGATAGCCTGAAACAGGAATTGATCGCGCTCGAGAAGGAATTCCCAGATCTCATTACGCCAGACTCCCCCACCCAGCGCGTCGGCGCACCGCTGGATGGTCGCCTTCCCAAAGTCCGGCATCGGACGCGCAAGGAATCGTTACAGGATATTTTTGCGGAGGAGGAATTGAAGGAATGGGAGGAGCAGATCGAGCGGGCACTTGGAGGCGACAAGAAGAAATTTGAATATATTGTGGAACTGAAGATTGATGGGCTGAATGTATCGTTGATTTATGAATGTTGTAGAGACGTACTGTCAGTACGTCTCCCAACCCATAAAAAAGACGCACTGCCAGTGCGTCTCTACACCCTGGCACGGGCCGTGACGCGTGGAAATGGCATCGAGGGTGAAGACATCACGCACACGATCCGCACGATCGAATCCATTCCTCTCACATTTTCCCTACGCCCTACCCCCCCTTGCCCTCGTAGCCTTGGCGAAGTGGGCTACCCCCTACCCCCTATTCTCGAAATCTCCGGCGAAGTCTACATGCCCAAATCCGCACTCGAAGCATTGAATAAGGATCTGCCGGAGGAGGAGCGCTTCGCCAATCCCCGCAATGCCGCTGCAGGCTCTGTGCGGCAGCTGGATCCGAGCATCACTGCAAGCCGGGATCTTCGGATGCTCTGTTACAGTCTTGAATCTGAAGCAGCGGAAGCATTGCAACTCACAACACAGAAATCCGTACTCGATTTCTTCCACGACTGCGGGATTCCCACGCATCGGGAATATGCACTCTGCAATTCCCCCACAGAAATTCAACACATCTATGAAACCTGGAGAAAAAAACGCGACAAGCTTCCATTTGATATCGACGGCGTCGTGATCAAGGTGAATGACCGCAGGCTGCAGCGCGAACTCGGGTCGACGGCGAAGGCGCCGCGCTGGGCACGCGCGTACAAGTTCCCGGCGGAGGAGAAGACGGCGCAGATTTTGGATATCCAGTTGCAGGTGGGGCGCACGGGGGCGATCACGCCCGTCGCACACCTGACGCCCACACTTGTTGCCGGATCCACGGTGACCAGAGCGACGCTGCACAACGCCGATGAAATCACGCGCCTTGACGTGCGCATCGGCGACACCGCGATCATCCGTAAAGCCGGAGACATCATTCCGGAAGTGGTGCAGGTTCTTCTCAATCTAAGGCCAAAAAGCGTAAAGCCCTTTCATTTCCCGATCCATTGCCCGAGCTGCAGTGCAAATCTGGAACGCCCTGAGGGCGAAGTGGTGCACCGATGCCCCAATCCCAAGTGCGGCGCCGTGCGCCAGGAACGCCTCGAGCACTTCGCCTCACGCTATGCGCTCAATATCGAAGGACTGGGGAAGGAAACGGTAGAAGAATTACTTGCGGGAGAATTGATTTCTGACCCCGGCGACATCTTCTTCCTCACGGCCGAAGATCTCCTCGGACTACCGCTTTTTAAAGAGAAGAAAACGGAAAAATTGCTCGCAGCTATAGAGCGTGCCCGCCGAATTCCTCTCGACCGGTTCCTCTTCGGTCTCGGCATCCGCCACATCGGCCGGGAAACCGCTGAGATTCTCGCAAAGAGCCTGCAGTGGCCGGAGCGCAACCTCACGGTGAAAGAACATGATGCAGCGTCTCAGACGTCGCTCTTTGGTGCCGGCACGCATACCGTGGAAGTGCGTGGCGTGACGATGGACGATGTCGCATCAACGCTTCAGCGATCTACCATAGAAGAGCTTGCCGCAATCAACGGAGTGGGATCCGTGGTCGCCGAGTCCCTCGTAGAATGGATTGCCGATGAAGACAATCGTGCCCTTCTCCATAAACTCGGCAACGGTGGAGTGGTGGGGCTTTTACCCAAGCGCAGTCAAATACAACAAGTATTTCAGGGCAAAACATTCGTCTTAACCGGCACATTACCCCTTCTGGGACGCGAAGAAGCCAAAACAATGATTAAGGATCGTGGAGGAAGTGTCAGTGGATCGGTCAGTAAGAAAACGGATTACCTGCTCATGGGCAGCGATGCAGGGGGTAAGGAACAGGATGCACAGAAATTAGGGATAAAGATCATCGGAGAGGAAGAATTCCGGACTATGCTCTAACGCGATGAACGCGCGACGCATTCTGCTGGCCATTCTCGCACTCACGGTTTTGATGTACCTGCCGGGTGTCTTTCGCAATGATTTTGTGACGCTCGATGACATGCTGCTTATTACGAATAACGACAAAGTGCATCGGCTGAATCCTGAATATATCTGGAGAATTTTCACCAGCTACGATCCGGAGCTCTATGTTCCGCTCACGCTCCTCACCTACCAGATCGAATACGCCGTCGCAGGTCTGCATCCGTTCCTGTATCACCTGGATAACCTGCTGCTGCATCTAGGGAGCATCGTACTGGTATTCGCAGTACTCAAAAAACTTACGAAGAATGAGGTTCTCGCGCTCTTCGTCGCCGGAATATTTGCACTGCACCCCCTCAATGTGGAAGCCGTTTCCTGGGCAGCAGCGCGCAAAGACATCCTCTCAGGATTTCTGATTCTCTTATCACTCTGGACATTCATGCGGTACCGCGAAACCAAATCAAAACAATGGTACCAATGGAGTCTGGGCATCTTTACCCTCGCGCTCCTCGCCAAGGTTTCCATTATCCTGATTCCCTTTTCACTGATTCTTCTCGACGTGCTCTGTGGAAATTTCCACAAGAGAAAATGTTTAATGGAATTCGGACCCTTTACAGGCATTGCGATCCTCTTTGGGTGCATCGCCGTTTTCGGAAAGAATCTGCAGCTGCGTGAGCTTGGCATCATGGAACAGATTCTTCTCTCTGCAAAAGCTCTCGTGTTCTATCTATGGAAATTTCTGCTCCCCACAGGCCTGACGGTCTATCAGCCGCAATTTTCTCCAGTGATGATCACGTCGCCGGAGTTTCTCGCATCCATTGTGTGTGTGATCACTGTGACAATACTGGCGGTCATGCTCCGCAAACGCTTTCCGCTCCTGACCTTTGGACTCGCATTTGCAGTGCTTGCGATCGCGCCGAGCTTTTTGAACTTCTGGAAAAAAGACATGCTCTACTTCGCCTCCGACAGATATGCCTACATCGGTGGCATCGGAGTGGCACTGGCTCTCACGACACTCCTCTGGCCGTTTCTGGAAAGACTCGCTCCACGCATCCGCTCGATTGTTGTCTCTGTCATCGCCCTGCTCCTTGCGGGAACGACGTTCGTGCAAGCCCAAACCTGGCGCGATAGTACGGCTCTCTATACGCGTGCTTTAAAGATCCATCCGGGATTTGCTGTTGCTCTGAATAATCTCGGTGCGGCAACCTATACCGCAGGAGATACCGCAGGAGCAATCTCGCTCTATGAAGAGGCCATTGCCCGTGATCCTACGCTGACTTCGGGATATGTGAACATCGCTTTGTACCGCAAAAAAGCCGGAGACATTGAAGGAGCGATGACGATCATTCAAACGGGTTTGGCAAAGATTCCTGCAGACCGCCCTGCATTCGAGGAAGAAGTGAGTGCATGGAATATTCTTGGAGTACTCCTCGATGATCGGGGACGGCGAGAGGAAGCTCTCGCGGCATATCGCAAAGCCGTGGAACGTGCACCGGAATCGCCGGATGCGCACTACAACCTTGCAGTCACACTGCAGAAATATCGCATACTCCCTGAAGCGCGGAAAAGCTTTACGGCATATCTGAAGATTCTTCCCCGTGATATCGATGCACGCTACCGCTTGGCAGCAGTGGAGGCGGAAATGGGACTACTGCCGGAAGCGGCGAAGAACTTGCGTGGTGTACTGGCGAATGATCCTGACTATGAAAAAGCAGCGGAGCACTTGGAGAGGATTGAGGGATTGATGGAGGAATAGCGAAAAACGTAACGGTTATCTCTTGATACTCTTCAGCTCCGCTGCCTGGATTTGTTGTAGTTCAATAACCCGCAAGAGAATTTTCTCCGCGAGCTTATTGCCACGAAGCCCCAGATCTCTGTGATACCACTCAACCGAGACT
>VMGQ01000044.1:9734-19224 GCA_007376635.1 Candidatus Peregrinibacteria bacterium Greene1014_49 | reverse complement strand
CACGCTGTAAGGAATGGACCGCTTCCACTCGAGCCGGCTTATCATTTCGAGAAATACCACTTCGCACGGTCGCATCGCTTCAACAAGGGCTTCATCGAGCGGAGAAATTGTGCTCCAGTCCACTCCTGCGTAATCGCATCCGCGGATTTCACTGGAGGAAAACCACTCTTGTTGATCGCGGGGAATGTTTTTATAAAATCGCGGTTCTCCCGTGGAAATGATGCCACAAAACGCAAAAGGTCGGCGTTCAAAAACTGCCTCAATCGATCGCTCGGAAAACGGAAACGAGAAGCGGGCGACGATGGCACGGATTGAAGTGGTTTGAGGAATCATTCTTTGTGAGTATTGGCTGAGGAAAACGGTATTGCAAGGAAGTCCCGTACGATATACTTCCCCAGCTCTCATGCATAAACGTCTCGCAGCAATCACTGTCAGTCCGAAGGAAAGCATCCACAAGGCCATGGAGAAGATTGATGCTGCACCGAGACAGAATCCTCCGGCTCCCACGGGGATCATTCTTGTAACACAGAAAGGAAAATTTCTTGGAATAGCTACCGACGGCGATATCCGCAATGCGATCCTCGAAGGAAAGGATCTACAGGAACCGATCGAGAGCATCATGATCAAACGCCCGCTGACCGTGCTGCACGCGGAATCTGCGGACACCATCCTCGCACGATTCCATGATGTCCTTCGAGAACGGGATCTCCCTGAAAGCCGCTTCCATCACATTCTCACTGTGGATGAGGTAGGCAATCTTGTGGATATCTTTTCACCCTTCGAGCTTTGGAGAAGAAGTGAAGTGAAGATCAAAACGGTTTCCGTAATCGGTCTCGGTTATGTGGGTCTCACACTTGCTCTCACACTTAATGAATTCGGCATTCGTGTCATCGGGGTGGATATCAATGAGAAAGTGATTAAGAAGTTAAAGGGCGGAGTGCCGCATTTTTATGAGAAGGGCCTCGACCAGTTGATCAAGAAACACGCCAACAAGAATCTGATTCTGAGTAGTTCACTCTCTGAAAACCAGAGCGATATCTTTGTGATCTGCGTAGGCACGCCCGTTTCAGATAAGGGAAAAGTGATGTCTGCGTACCTGACGGATGCAGTGAGGGAAGTGGGGAAGGTTTTAAAGCCCCATGACCTTGTGATTCTACGATCAACGGTTCCCATCGGGACCTGCAGGGGAACCGTGATCCCTCTCTTGGAAAAAGTCTCCGGGCTGAAGGCCGGAGAAACATTTATGGTGAGCTTTGCGCCGGAACGGACGGTGGAGGGAAAGGCACTGGAAGAGCTGCGTACCTTGCCGCAGATCATCGGAGGTGTGAATAGGCAAAGCCTGGATGAAACCAGCAAATTTTTCCGCGTCTTTGCCCATACCATTGTCGCTGTCGATAATCTTGAAGAGGCGGAGGCGGTGAAACTTCTGAATAATACATTCCGGGATGTGAGCTTCGGATTCGCCAATGAGGTCGCGTGGTCATTGCATGGCTATGGTCTCAATGCCCGCAAAGTGATCCGGGCGGCGAATGAAGGGTACGGAAGAAATCCGATTCCAGCGCCAAGTCCCGGCGTCGGCGGCATGTGCCTCGTAAAGGACCCATATCTCTTTGTCGCATCTGCAAAAGAGAAGGGATATCACCCCAGATTGCCAATCATCGCACGTGATATCAATGTGTCGATGATCAAGTTCATCGCGGACCAGGTGGATGCGTTTCTCAAAAAGCACAAAAAGAATCCGGCGAAGGCACGGCTGTTCCTTGCCGGCATGGCATTCAAGGGGTCGCCCGAAACGTCCGACCTGCGCTACTCCACGTCTGTGGAAATCTTGGAACAACTCCGGAAGCGCTATAAGCAAATCGCGATTTTCGACCCCGTCGCATCCGAAGAGGATCTCGGTGCGCTCAATGCGAATGTCGTCCGCTCCCTGAAAGAAGGATTTAAAGACAGCGATTGCGTGTTGATGCTCAATAACCACCCGTCCTTCCGAGAGGCGGATATCTTTGCACTTGCTTCGACCATGAAGGCGCCCGGATTCCTCTTTGATCCTTGGGGCAGTTACCGGGAAGAACAACTGACGGGAGTAGAGGGAATTCACTACGCTGGACTATAGTTGTACAATGCCGTTATGGAAGACTCAACTAACACAGTGGCGGATTGGCATCGAGAAAATAATAGACTGCGGAAACTGGGAGGAAATGGCCCCGATGCCACAAAGTGGGATCGTTTTATAGGACCTTGGCGATCTGATATCACGTTTCGGCGGGCGGAGCACTTAATCGAAGGACTACGCAATGGAGCAATCCCCCTCTTGCGGAAAGAAGATGCCACCGAGAAGAATGGGAAATAGGATTAAATCCATATCATGAACTGCATTCACTGCATCATCTGCAACCCCAGTTATGGGAATAATCCGTACATCCGGACAACGGAGATGGCTTTGAAATTGAGCGATAAAATAGGAGGAAAGGTTTCTGTGATAGTCCCGCACGTTTATGGAGAAAGACAGAAAAGGATTCTTGAGGAGGAGTTCGGCAATGACCCGCGGATCGTTCTTGATGAGGAATTTGGATCGATTCTCCGTTCAATATTCTTTGATGGAGCTTCCTACGCGGATTTTTTGAGGCAGTGGCTGACCTCAGTAGATGATGTTTCTGCAAAGGCGGCTGCGTTGCTGAACAAAAAATACGACATTGTCTGTGAAATCAGTCGCTCCCCTCTTCTGAATCTCGGAATTACTCCCGCATTTTATAATTCCTGGACAAGAACATCGGTGATTCTCGAGCGTGCAATGCAGGAACCTGCAATCGTGATTGATCATGCGCTTCTTTCCAGGGCAATGGAGAAATTCCGCACACTCGAATCCCGTTATGCGATGCACCTGATCAGCGTCCCGGGGACAGTTGATCCTCAAAAAGGAGATGAGCCGATTCCCCTGAGCGCTTCCGTGCCACCTAGTGATGATGAAGGCGTGAAACCGGGTGTGTATGTGACCGTGAGCGGCATTCCCGATGTCGGATCTCTACAAGGTATTGCTGACTGCATAGGATTGAAGATCTACGCCTCCGATTCTGCAAAGATCAAAGGTTCCGTCCATGCGCTCCCCGGCATTCTCGCACGCTCGGAGATCACCGCACACATCGCGCGCGCGGGGTGGGGAGCCATCGGAACCTCCCTTGCAACAGAAACTCCCCTGATCGTTCCGGAGTATCAGTCCGGTGAAGACCCGGAAATCTACTTCAATATCCGACGTATCGAAGAACTGGGCTTGGGCATCGCATTCCGTAACCAGACGAAATCCGATCTTCTGGAACAGATCGAAAAGCTCCGCCCGAGGATTGCTGCATATAAAAAAGAATTAATACAACGCTTCGGAAGCATGGACGGGGCGCAAATCGCCGCAGAAAAGATGGAGAAATATCTCCAAGATCACGCTTAGCGTCTTCCCCTCTCCCAACGGGAGAGGGTAGGGTGAGGGCCTATGGTTCAGCTCATTGCCGAACTCTGCCAAAACCACTGCGGCGACCGCAAGCTTCTGGGCGAAATGATCGCTGCTGCCGCGGAAAACGGTGCGGATATCGTGAAATCCCAGATCATCTTCTCCGAAGACCTCACACATCGACGGGAGTTTGATGAAGGGGAAGTACTATCTGATGGAACAAGAATTGCGATCAAGCGGCCGTATGCCGCGGAATACGAACGACTGAAGGCACTCGACCTTACGGAGGATGATCACCGGTTTTTCATCGATGAATGCAAGCGCTGCAACGTTCTTCCCATGACAACGGTCTTCAGCCGCAACCGGATTCCTTTTGCCGCTTCTCTCCCGTGGCCAAAACGGATCGTAAAAGTGGCAAGTTATGATTGCGCGAGTTATCAGATGCTCAAAGAGCTCTCCGAGAATTTTGATCATCTGTACATCTCCACCGGCGCAACCTTCGACGAGGAGGTCGCGAAAACCGCCGAGCTCATGCGTGCTTGCGGAAAAATATTCTCGCTCCTCCACTGCGTGACGAGTTATCCGAACACGATGGAGATGTGCAACCTGAGACGCATGCAATGGCTCAAGCAATTCACGCCTTCTGTGGGTTGGTCTGATCATACGCTGGTGAAACGCGACGGCCTCAAGGCAAGCAAAGCTGCAATTGCCCTCGGAGCGGACGTCATCGAGCGGCACTTCACGATCCTCCCGGAAGATCAGACGAAGGACGGCCCTGTTTCCATCACTCCCACGATGCTCAAGGAGCTGCACGATTTTGCAACGCTCGATACAGCAACCCAGACAAAGGAAATCCGGAAGGAAATTCCCGATTGGAAAACTGTCCTTGGAACAGAAACACGACCCCTGACGCCGACGGAACTCCTCAATCGTGATTACTACCGGGGACGGTTTGCAAGCAAGGTGGAGGGAAAGTGGGTGTATAACTGGGAAACGAAATCGGTATAACGGTATATCGGTGTATCGGGATGCCCCGTTATACCGATATACCGTTATCCCAATATCCGACTCCATAATTTTCCACTATTCTGCAGACAATCCATGTCAAAAATCCCCTCCGTTCTCGGCATCATCACCGCCCGCGGCGGCAGCAAAGGCATTCCCAATAAAAATATCGCCCCTCTCTGTGGCAAACCTCTACTTGCGTACACGATAGAAGCAACCAAGTGCAGCAAGCTTCTGACACGAACGATTATTTCAACAGACAGTGCCGAGATCGCCGCAATCGCAAAGAAGCATGGTGCGGAAGTCCCCTTTATGCGTCCTGCGGAACTTTCAACGGATGAAGCACTCGCACTTGATGTCCTTGCGCACGCAATACGCCACGCAAAAGATCAAGACGGCCAATCCTTCGACTACGTCATGATGCTGCAGCCGACGTCTCCGCTCCGCACGGGCGAAGATATTGATGCCTGCATCCGACTGGCGGCGGAAACGGATGCCGACTCCGTCTTCAGTATGAAAGAACTTCCCGATTTTGCCCCGCAAAAGATCAAGACGATTGAAAATGGGGAAATCAAACCGTTCATCGAGGACGAGCAAGGGCAGTCCGCTCCACGCCACAAGGGAAAAAAGGCGTACAAACGAAACTGCGCTATCTACCTCACGAAAACGGAGCTGATCCTGAAAGGCGACCAGTTCGGCAAAAAATCCATGGCCTACGTAATGCCTCAGGAGCGGAGCATCGACATCAATGATCCTGTGGATCTGGAGCTTGCGGAGTTTTGGATGAAGAAGACAATCAGCTCAAACACATGAAGGAACGCATTCTCTGCACCGTCGGCGACGCCTACCCTCCGGAAGCCAAAAGGATTCTGGAATCCGTCGGCACTGTTGACTACGCAGTGCGTAGTCAAAAACAGATTGTGAAAATTATCGGTAAATATGATGCTGTCGTCGTGCAGCTCGGAGTGACATTTAATGAAGAAGTCCTGAAACACGCAAAGAAACTCCGTGTCATCGCAAGTGCGACAACGGCGACAGATCACATCGACCATGCAGCCGCAAAGAAATGCGGGATCATGATAATCAGCCTCAAGGGGGAAATGGAATTCCTCAAAACCATCCCCTCTACGGCAGAGCACACATGGGGATTGCTCCTCGCGCTGCTGCGCCATATTGTTCCCGCCTCGAACGCTGTGATGGGAGGAATATGGAACGGGAAGCCTTTTGCAGGTACGGAGCTTCAGGGAAAAACACTTGGTATTATCGGCGTCGGCAGACTGGGAACGATTGTCGCGGGCTACGCAAAGGCATTCGGACTGAATGTCATCGGTTGTGATGTACAAAAAATCCCCGCATCGGTTTGTAAGCAGGTATTGATGGATGTCCTGCTTCGCACAAGCGATATTATTTCTTTGCATGTGCATCTTATGCCGGAAACGCAGAATTTGATCGGCACTGCAGAACTCAAAAAAATAAAATCTACCGCAATCCTCCTCAATACCGCTCGTGGCGGCATTGTTGATCACGACGCTCTCTTGCGGGCACTCAAGGCAAAAAATATCGCCGGTTACGCCGCTGATGTCCTCGCTGGGGAAATGCAGCTTGGTACCAATTGCTCAACACACCCTCTGGTGCGCTACAGCAAGACCCATGCCAATGTCCTCCTGACGCCGCATATTGGCGGACGCACGGCAGAGGCACGGGCAAAAACGGATATCTTCATCGCAGAGAAAGTACGGGAAGTCCTCTCGTAAATAACTTTCCTTCCCCTTAAGCCTCTTTCATACTGCGCGCATGGCATTTGATCTGGCTATTGTAGAAAGCATCCCGGGATGGCTCACACAAAAAGAGTCATCGCTTCTCTATCATCTGGCAAAGCGGTGTACCGGCAATGGAGTCATCGTTGAAATTGGATCGTGGAAGGGTAAATCCACTGTCTGCCTCGCTCAGGGGTCGCGCGACGGAGCAGGGGTACAGGTGCATGCCATCGACCCCTTCACCGGCTCTTCCGAGCACGGAGACGTATTCACCTTCCCGGAATTCCAGCGCAACATCGCCCACTCGGGTATCGCCTCGCTCGTTACTCCACACCAAAAAATCTCCAAGGAAGCAGCCCTTGGATGGACGAAACCCATTGAGCTTTTGTGGATCGATGGAGCGCACGAAGAGGAATTCGTTCGTTTGGACTACACCTTGTGGTCACCCCACCTCGTGCCCGGTGGCGTCATTGCCTTCCATGATTCCACCGACCCCGGCGTCTGGCCCATCATCGATACGTATCTCTTCACGGGAAATTCCTTCCGTCGTATCCGCTTCATCGATGGCATTACCTACGCGATCAAAGGAAAACCTATTCCTGGAGGGAATGCCATAATGATGCGCGTAAGAGATATCAAATATGCCCTATGGAAGACGCGCGATACCTGGCGCAAGCGTCGTAGGAAAAAGCAAAGCGCACATGAGTTCCGGCAATAGGAAAATTATCTTTTGTTTAGAACTTTTGCTCTTCCCATAATTGGAAGAAGACACCTTTGTGCTCCAATAATTCCTGCAATGTCCCCTCTTCTTCTTTTCGGCCATCTTTGAGAACAACAATAGTATCCGCATGTTTGATGGTGGAGAGCCGGTGTGCGATCACAATCGCCGTGCGACCAACTACGGCCTCGTCAATTGCTTCCTGAATTAATTTTTCCGTCTGACTATCGAGAGAGCTGGTCGCTTCATCGAGAATAAGGATATCCGCCCCCTTGAGAAGCGCCCGAGCAATGGAGACACGTTGCTTTTCCCCGCCAGAAAGTTTCACACCACGATCACCGACGAGCGTTTCCAGCCCCTGGGGCAGCTGATGAACAAAGTCCGCAAGACGCGCGCGGCGGACGACCGATTGCAGAGCCTCTTCGGTAACATCTTCAAGACCGTACAGGATGTTATTGCGCAGGGAATCATGAAGGAGCAGCGTCTCCTGGCTTACGATCGCAACGTGAGCAAGATAGGAATCGAGGGTGAACAACTGGATATCTTTTCCATCGATGAAGATCGACTGCGGCGAACATTCGTAATAGCGCATCAGAAGATGAATCAGGGTGCTCTTGCCAGCACCCGAAGGTCCGACGATAGCCGTCATCTGCCCTTTGCGGATGGTAAAGGAAACCCGCCTGAGTACCTCGCGATCAGTGTAGGAAAAGGACAAATCATCCTTGCAAACGATGTCTCGTGCCATCCCTGGAAATTTTTCGCTGCCTCCCTGGACGAAATATTTTCCCTCGTCATCAAAGATATCGAGAACCGCGTCCAACGGTCCTGCAGTGTGAGCAAGCACACCACGAAACCCCGATACCATGCCAAACTTGCTGGTGGCATTGACCACAATATAGAAGTACACGATGAGTGCGGACGCCGATGCGATCTCATTGCGGCCGAAGATGAAGAGCGCTCCTGCAAAAATAGTAGCGACGACGATCACCATCATGATTTCCTGCATCGGTTGAATGACAGACAGCAGTGTGCTCCCGCGAAAATCCAGACGGGTTTTCTGATCGCTGATCTCGGTATAGCGACGCTGCTCTAGTCGCTCGGTGCGATTCGCTTTGACAAGGGAAATAGTGGAAAGAATTTCGATGGATTTTTTATTAAGTTCGGAACCGCGTTGAGTGGTTGCATGGGAGAGATTTCTTAGTCGTACAACCACCGTCTTCACTAACGTATGCAATATAAAAAAGAGGGGAAACGCGATCAGGGTAAGTTGCCAGGAAATCAGGAGCATCACGACGAGATAGGCCGTGAGCGCAAAGAGTGCGTTGACGAATTTATCGATACCGATGAGTGGTTGCAGAGCTTTGCGTGAAAACTCCAAGAGCACGAGACCGTGATGCCCGATATTGGTGGTATCAAAAAACTGTTTGCCGAAGCTGAGATACCGGGAAAACAGGGTTTTCCGAAGATGGTGAATCGTTCGTTCCGAAAAATACGACATACTGAGGACAGACAAAAGCCGCAGGATGCATTTGATAATGTAGATGATAATAAACCCGCTAATGAGTACCCCAAAGAGCAACCGATCATTTGCGAGAATGTACGGGGGCAGCAGCGCCATGATCCGTCCAAGAACGGGAGTATCCGTCACAAATGAGAAGCTCTTATTGAGAAATCCATTGAGGATGGGAATGAGGAGCCCCATGCCCACGCCTTCAAAACAGGCTGCAAGAACCGCGAAGACAATGGGAATGATGATGTGCAGCGGACGGATGTGAATGCGCCGCAAAAGATAGAATAACTTCCCAAAGGTCGAAGAGCTCTTCAACTGCATATATATACCGATTCACGCTATCGCACAGCCATCACTTCCGCAAGGAAAAGACCGAGTCACGGGATTATTTTTTCACCGAGAAAATCACCAGGAGCTGCCACTTTCCCAAAAGCGGTGTTGGCGCATCGTGGTTGAAAAATATGCGATCGACGTGTGGCTCGAAAAGTTTGAGAATCTCCGCAACCGATTCCAGCCGCTTGATATCGCAGACCTCATAGCCGCCTTCCTTAGCCAGTTCCGCAGCCGTTTCGGGACGCGCTTCCACCCCCACGGCGATCAAACCGCCGTTACGTGTAATGCGCACGGCTTCCTGCGCTGCCTTCTCTGGAGAGTGGCTGTACGCGAGGACCCATCCCATAACGAGAACGCCGAATGCATTGTCCGCGTACGGCATCGCGTGCATATCCCCGAGATCAATCCAAGGGGAATACGTAATGAGATCGAGCCCGCGAACATTGCGAAAACCGAAGCCCTTCAGATTTAGGAGCTCTCCCTCCGAGCGCGGTCCTATGCAAAGAACCGGAGAAGACCGGCTGATATGGATCGCAGAGAGAGGATGCACCAGAAGACTCGATCGGTTTCCACCAAGGTGCTTCATTTTCCCCATCTGCTTGCGGTTGTGGTACACGGTGTTATGTCCGATATCACCCGTCGCGGGATCAGTCGTGCGCAGGCGACGAAGGAGAACGGCATAGAAAAGATAACGCAAGGCAGTAACAAAGAGGCGTATCAGATCGACG
>VMGQ01000044.1:0-9691 GCA_007376635.1 Candidatus Peregrinibacteria bacterium Greene1014_49 | reverse complement strand
CGCGGAGTAACTGATAAACGCTCTGCTTCAGGTTGTAAGCAAACCACCACAGCTTCCGGCGGGTTTTTGCCAGGATGCCCCTGCGAATGTCGGGTGAGAACAATGCTGTATCCATGAGAAAACCTCGGAAAAGTTGTAAAACGATATGTTGCGACACAAGCGTACACAAGAAACATTGTGCGCGGCAAACCGCTGCGCCTATAGTGTTCCCATGTCTTTCCTCTCTAATACCCTCGACTCGGTTCTCAAAAGAATTCGGAGGCATCCGCTCTATTATGGACGGTATAACAATACCCTTCCATTCAAGGAAAACCGAGCCTTCGTTCGCTATGCGAAAGCCTGTGCGACTTCCTACGCCTCTGAGCATGGTGACCAGCATTTGCCGCCGTCGCCTCTACTGACGAATGGAGGGCAGCTCGTGCAAGGGATCTTCCCCGCCGAGAAAGCTCTGGCATACTCGCGAAAAATTGACGATCTTATCGCGCGAAATGATCCATGCGTGGATCGCCCCAAGAAAGTGGAGCACCTCACAGCTCTTATTAAGGATCCACTGCATTCTCTCGGCATGGATCTTCTCGATGCACTGAAGTCTCCCGTCGCAGACCAAGCTCTCCGCAGCTTCTTCCGGGGATATTACCGGGTGAAGTGGGTTGTGTGCTATCGGTCATTGCCGGCACAGCAGGTGACTTCCTCTTGGTTGTGGCACTCGGATTCCTTTCCGCCGCACACCTGCAAAATGTTCCTGCATCTCTCTGAATCCACTGCGGATTCTGGTGCTATGGAATTGATGACACTCGAAGACACCATGGCATATCGCCGCGCAGGATACTTCGGTCAGTTTGCCGACGAGCGCTATGCTGGTCTGGAAGATTTTGCCAAAGCACACAAGCTGCCATACCGCCCCTTTCATTTCGATGCCAAGCCCGGTGATGGAACAATTTTTGACATGAACTTCTTTCACCGCGCAGTACCTCCGCGCCCAGGACATTTCCGCGATGTGGTTCAATTTTACTTCCTGCCCAGTTCCATCCCTTGGGAAAAGCAGTTGGAATTGGATGGCGTCGCGAATCTCACAAGCCAGGGTGGTTATCCGAAAGACCCCCGTCCGGGCGCGTCGCAAACGTCATCGCAATCAACGATGATGTGATTCCTGTATGTCTGCCGATGTCGCGCGAGCAAGAGCCTCACGTTTCATCTGAACATACAGCTGCCGCAGAAGGTTTGCCGATGATGTGAGGGAATACAGCTTGAGCACCGCATCCCGATACTGTTGTCCGCGTTGATGGCGTTGTGCTTCTGGCAGCTGCAGGAATGCTTCCGTACGCCGTACCAACTCTACAGTGTCGCGCAGCGGAACGATGAGTGATGCATCGATCGGCGTGAGCACTTCCGGCACGGCCCCTCCGCCAAAGGCAAAAGCTGGTCGGCCACAGGAAAGAGCTTCGATAAGGGACAATCCGAATCCTTCATAGAGCGATGTGGAGAGGAGCGCCGAAGATCGCTGCACAAGGGATCGTACAGTCTGCTGATCGACGGTACCGTGAATCGTCACGCCGGGAATGGAGCACAAGATGGCGATTTGCTCATCGGACCTGCGACCGACATCCGCAATGCGGTACCCCTTTTCTGCCAATGCACGGTAGGCATCCGCCAGGTAACGAAATCCCTTTCGAGGATGCATGAATGACCCCAGGGCTATCACGTCGAAGAGCGGTAGCTGTGCATCAGGGATGAAGACGGATCCATCGACTCCATTGGGAATAATGCTGATGCTCTCCACCGGACAACCGTAATCCTGTTGCAATCGGTCCTGCACAGTCCGCGACACCGTCATTACGCGGTCGCATACCCGGCACATAGTCTTCTGCCAGGCAACGAGCTTCATGTACTTCATGTACCAGAGAAGTCTGCCGATCCCATGCGACTCCTGCATCGCCATTTCACGATCAACGGTAACCGGATGATGAATCGTAAAGAGCATTGCCTGTCGCCGTGCCCAGAGTCGCCGGAACGCGGGACCCATGACCTGGTTGAAATGCAACACATCGAACTGCTTCCAGAAAGCACTAACCGCCGGATATCTCCGGAGTACGAGCGATGCGAATCTCGCGTCCGCAACGCCGTAATAGTACGGACCGGTGCGACCGGGGATGGTCACCACTTCAACATTTTTCGGGAGATCGCTCGCCTTTGCCTTGCTCCGATTACAGACGATGACAAAGGAAATGGTCGATGCCGCTGCAAAGAGTGGCAGATGATTGGCACCTTTGTAGGGATCGAGCACGGTTTGGAGAATGCAGACCTTCATGTGAACTACGATACTAGAAACAGAGTACAAATATCCTCTATTCCCTTTGTATCTTGTATCTTGTCTCTTGTGCATTTGATCTACTGTTTTTGGCGACGTATCCAAAAATCCCTCTCTTGGGCTCGTGGCCTCTTTTTTGCCCATGTGATCCTTCCATTCCATCAATATCTAAAAATCCCTCTGATAAATCTTCATCTCTTTGCGCGTCGGATTCCGTTTATCGAGCGACGTGAATACTCACAAAACGGCGAAGATGGGGTTATTGCCGCGATCTTTGCGATGATTGGGACAACGAACAGAACCTACGTGGAATTCGGCGTCGAAGATGGCATCGAATGCAATACGCGATATCTTTTCAAACACAAAGGATGGAAGGGGCTCCTGATGGATGGCAGCCATACGAATCCTTCCCTCAATCTTCACCAAGAATTCATTACCGCGGAAAATATCGAGCAATTGTTTGTGAAATACAGCGTGCCGAAAGATTTCGATCTTCTCAGTGTCGACATCGACGGCAACGACTACTGGGTGTGGAAAGCGATCACTCACAACTCGCCCCGCGTCGTGATCATGGAGTACAACGCCTGTATTCCGTATGAACCCCCCGTCACTGTTCCCTATGATCCTGCATTTGCGTGGGACAAAACCGATTACTACGGCGCGAGCCTCTCGGCATTGGTCTCCCTCGCTCGAGCAAAGGGATACACACTGGTAGGAACGGATCCAAACGGTGTGAATGCATTTTTTGTGAGGGATGATTGCATCACGGGAAATTTTCATATCCAAAATCCCCGCAGCATCTATCGGCCTGCGGCATTCAAAGGGAAATCTGGCAATGCTCATCCTAGAGATACCCTTGGACGTCTCTGGGTCACAGTTGGTAGATCGTGAACCGGTCATCTTTATAGAGAACGGACGCGCCGGCCGGAATTCGCGGATTATCCAGCGCCTGCATATCGGTAATGGCGTACTCCGCATGATACTTTTGTAAATAGGAAAGGTAATGCGATTGGATATCGCGGTGCTTTTCCATCGCTGAACGAATAAATTCCTCCCCGCCGAAGAATGCGATGGGCTTCACCTGTTCGCCGTATGCATTTTGATAGCGCGCAGCGCGACCCGGTCCCCATCCTGCAACGGAGCTGATATCGCTTCGGAGGACGTCTTCGGTAATGGTATCAACGTATTGCGCAAGGAATCTCTCCAAGAGTTCATCGTCGGGAATCACATGCAGAAGCGCCCAGCCGTCGAAGAACACGTAATCATCGGAATAGATGGGGATGTAATTGCCGAGCAGATTCGGTGTGAGAATGACGCTCTGGCGTATATCTTCCTCCTGCAGAAATGTGAAAATGCGCTGGTAATCCTGTAGTTGTTGCGCTGCAACGGCGTCGAATCGCCACAGGTACGGCAGGGAATTACGCACCGTTCGAGCAGTCGTGGTAAAGATGAATGCACACAGCAGCATGCCACTCACTACCCGCGAAAGTGTGCCGCTCGTTTTCGGGGGAACTGCAAATACGGCAATGGCGATAGCATTGATCAGGAAGGCAATCCAAAGGGGATGCGAATCGAAATCTATTTCCTTTCCCGTGATGACATTGCTGGTTGCCGCCACGAGAATGCCTCCGCCGATGAAGAGGAGCATCCATTCGGGATGCGAAAGCGTCCGCCGCGTGCGGATGAAAAGAAGACTCACAACGAGCAGGATCATGTATTTGAGATTCAGGAGTGTGATGGGAAGCACCCGATGCGTCTCCACCATGCCGCTCCGGAAGTTGAGAGATGCTGCAGTGGGGTCTGAAAAGAGCTGGATGATGTTGAGGATCTGCGGAAGGCACGCGACAACGATGCCGACACCCATCACCATCATCCATCGCACCGCTTCACTGTCACGCATGAGTAACGCGCGAAGAAAGAGAAATCCCAATGCCGCGAATATCGGCATCCACAGATGTGGATACAGGTAAAATGCGAAGGTCGCCGTGATACCAAGCCACAGATACCGCCATGCATCGTGCGGTTTTTCCAGCACACGTAACAAGCACAAGAGAAATATTACGAGTGTGGGATACACAATCTGCAGCACCGGACGAATGAGGAGATTATGGAGTGAAAGAACGCCCAGGAGTGTTACCCCCACGGAGAACAGCGTGTTTCTCAGTGTGAGACGAAGACAGAGCACATACAAAAGACCGCCGGTGAGAACGCTGTAGAAAATGGTATTGAAGACGAACATGCCGTTCACACTGAGCCCCAGTAGTCCGGGAATCGCCCCCATCCACATCGGAAGCAAAAGTCCCGGGAAATACGCATCTGCGTACTCACGGATAAAAGGGCTTCCCAGCCACCAGTGTCCGTCGATCACTTCACGCATCTGTTTTACGTAATACAAAGCATCAGCAGAGACCTGTGGAAGGATTTCAGGGAGCCAGGTGCCCAGAGCAAAGCGGAACAAGAAAAACGGCAATATCGCGACGAGAAAGGATCCCAGGAGGACTGCCGCCCAAGGCACGATTGTATTGCCACGGAATGAAGATATTCGCTCAAGCATAGATACCCCCATAAGGTACCATAGCGCTGACTGGCATATGTCTCCTACGCGTCATCCATCAGCAATCGTCATCATTCCCGCCCGCGGGGGATCTGAACGCGTACCGGGGAAAAATCTTCTGCCGCTTGCCGGTATTCCCCTCCTCGCTCACAGCATTCTTCACGCGCGTGGCTCGAAGCTGGTGCAGGAAGTGATTGTGTCGACCGATAACCCGAAGATCGCTGAAGTCGCCAAAGAGTACGGCGCGACAGTGATAAAAAGACCGCATGATCTTGCTAATGCTAAAGCAACAAGTGAATCTGCCCTTCTCCATGTGCTCGATGAACGCAAAAAGAAGTGCAAAGCAGATCCGGATCTCGTCGTTTTTTTGCAATGCACTTCTCCCGTTCGTAAACACGACGATATCGACAATGCGATTACCCAGCTGATTAATGAAGATGCTGATTCCCTTTTCTCCGCCACTCGCAACCATGCCTTTATTTGGAATTCAACGCCAGAAGGCCCTCAATCCCTCACATACGATCACCGTACCCGCAAGCGCGAACAGGATATGGAAGTGCAGTACCGCGAAAACGGATCGATCTACGTAACGAAGACTGCAGTACTTCGCGCGAATGGCAATCGTCTTGGCGGGAAGATGACGGTGTACCTGATGGATGAGATGCACTCGTTTCAGGTGGATACCCCCGCGCAGGTGGATCTCCTGCGCTGGGTCGTGCGCCGCGAGATCCAAGACTGGCCAAAGGACATCGATCTGATTGTTTTTGATTTTGACGGCGTCATGACGGATAACACTGTGCTGACGCGTGCCAACGGACATGAATCCGTCCGTTGCAACCGCGGCGACGGGCTCGGGATCGCTTCTCTCCGCCGTGCGGGCATCCCGATGATCGTGCTCTCTACAGAAGAGCATCCAGTAGTTGCCGCCCGCTGCAAGAAGTTGAAACTCCCCTGTTTCCAGGGACTGCAGGACAAGGCAGCCTTCTTGAAGAAATACACGAAGAAGGAAAAGATCGACCTCAAGCGCACCGCGTACCTCGGCAATGACGTAAATGATCTTTCATGCCTCGAAATCGTCGGCCTCCCCGTCGTCACCGCCGATGCGCATCCCGACGTGATGCATGCCGCTCACGTTGTGCTTAGCACATCGGGAGGAAAAGGCGCCGTGCGGGAGTTTGCAGATAAAATGCTGGCTGCCCGGAAGAAGAAATGATCCGTCTCGCCATCATGCAAGGCCGCCTCAGCCCTCCGGAAGACGGGCGTATTCAATGTTTCCCGCGCCTTTCTTGGCAAAAGGAATTTTCCCGTGCGGTGGAAGCCGGCATTCCTGCAATCGAATGGATCGACGATACCTACGGCGCGGATATCAATCCCCTGCGCACTGAGGAAGGCATCAAAGAATTGCAGAAGTTGATGAAACAACATGGCGTGAATATTCCCTCGATCTGCGCCGATACGTTTATGGAGCAACCTCTCGTGCGATGCACAGAGGCGCAACGCCAGGAACGCCTGAAACTCCTCGAACATCTCTTTCGTCAGGCAAAACTCCTTGGTGCTCATCACATCGGTATCCCGCTACTGGATAACTCCGCACTGAAAAATCTCCAGGAGATTGATGAAGCCGCCACAGCACTTCTCAGCATAATTCCCATTCTTGAGGAACTGCAGATGGAGCTGCACTTAGAAACGTCGCTCTCCCCGAAAGAATTCCCGATTCTTCTCTGGAAACTCCCCCACCCTCTTATCAAAGTGACCTATGACACCGGTAACAGCGCCTCGCTCGGGTACGATCCACATGAGGAATTTTCTGTGTATGGAAGTCGCATCGGCTCTGTGCATATTAAAGATCGCAAACGCGGTGGTGGAACGGTGGAGCTTGGAATGGGCGATACGGATTTTGAGGGGGTGGCGGAGGAATTAAAGAAGATAGAGCTTAAGGGGCTCTACACACTCCAAGCAGCACGGAAAGAGGCGAACCAAGAGATAGCGCTACTCAAAGAATATCGAATTTTTGTAGAGCAAAAATTCAAGGCATGAACCCCCTCACCCAACCCTCTCCTCAGGGTCTCCTCCATCCCCTGACCCCTTCCTCCACGGGAGGAAGGGGGAACCCACTCTAAGAAAAAAAGGGGACGGTCGCATTGGAAAAGCGCCGTCACGCATCCCGTGAGCGGGGCGAGTGAAAACCCGCAGAAGGAGATTTTGGGTGGGTCTCGGGTTTTCCGCCCCGCGAGCGGAGATGCGTAGGCGACTTTTCCACCTGCGACCGCGTGTTTCTTTGCGGTACTTTCTTTGCACGAGCAAAGAAAGTGCCATACTAGCTGCATAAGTAAGTAACACTTCTATGCAAGCTCAAGATCTCTTCTCTCTTCAAGGCAAAACCGTCTTAATCACCGGAGCCTCCGGCTTCCTTGGTCGCACCATGAGCGAAGCACTCCTCGCAAATGGCGCAAAGGTTACAATGCTTGGTCGCTCAGAAAGGCTGATGAAAGTGCGCGATGAACTCGCGGAGAAATACGGAGAGAAGAATGTGACCGCACACGCCGTGGACATGTACGACCTCAAGACATTCAAGAAAACATTGAACGAGGTAATGAAGGAAATGGGAACCGTGGATGTCCTTATTAATAACGCCCACGAACTCGGATCGGACACCGGATTCAATAAACCCGATAGCAAGCTCGAGGATGCGCCTCTGGAATATTTCGAAAAAAATCTTGCCGGAGGAATGCTCTGGCCGGTGCTTGCGATGCAGGCGGTATTTCCGGGGATGAAGAAGAAGGGTAAAGGCAGCATCATCAATACTTGCACCATGTACTCACTCGTTGCTCCCGATCCAGCGCTCTACGCAGGGACGGATAAGATGAATCCTGCAGGATACGGCTCTGCAAAGGCGGCTCTTATGCAACTCACACGCTATGCAGCCTCCTTCTGGGGTCCCTGCGGTATCCGCGTAAATGCCATTCACCCGGGACCGTTTGCCAATACCGAAGACAGCGGATCGAACGCAGTGAAGAAAGACGATCCTTTTGTGCAGAAGCTCAAAGACCGTACGTGTCTCGGGCGCATCGGAAATCCAAAGGAACTTATAGGCGTGCTGCTCTTCCTTGCCTCGGATGCGAGTAGTTATGTGACAGGACAAGGAATAAGTGTGGATGGTGGGTGGACAGTGCGGTGAGATCTGGCACACTCAATCTGTGCCTACAATCACGCCTGTCAAAGTCGGTACTAAACTCATCGGACCCGGCTGTCCGTGCTTCGTGATCGCCGAAATCGGCATCAACCACAACGGCGATATGGCGGTATGCAAGAAACTGATCGACGCCGCTGCAGCTACCGGCTGCGATGCGGTGAAATTCCAGAAACGCACGGTGGACGTGGTCTATACGAAAGAAGAATTGGCACGCCCGCGCGAAAATCCTTTTGGGACAACGAACGGCGATCTCAAGCGCGGACTCGAATTCGGAGAGGCGCAGTACAAGGAGATTGATGCCTACTGCAAAGAGAAAGGAATTCTCTGGCTCGCTTCGTGCTGGGACGAAGCCTCCGTGGATTTCATAGAGCAGTTCAATCCTCCGTGTTACAAAATTTCCTCGGCGTCGCTCACCGATGATGATCTTCTGAAATATCACCGCAGTAAGGGCAAACCGATCCTGCTTTCGACAGGTATGAGCACTCTTGCGCAGATCGATCACGCGGTTGAAGTACTCGGCAAAAAAGATTTGATCGTCCTCCATTGCACGAGCACGTATCCCTCGAAGCTTGAAGAATTAAACCTGAGCGCAATCAAGACGTTGGAGGAACGCTACAGCGTTCCGGTCGGCTATTCCGGGCATGAAGTGGGTCTTTCCACGAGCTTCGCAGCGGCGGTGATTGGGGCGTGCACCGTGGAACGTCACATCACTCTCGACCGCGCCATGTGGGGCTCTGATCAGGAGGCGGCATCCGTAGAACCGCAGGGCTTTGAACGGCTGACGCGGGATATCCGCGTATGGGAAGTAGCTCGCGGAGACGGCGTAAAAAAGGTCTACGAAAGCGAACTTCCGATCCTGGAAAAGTTGCGGAGAAAGAAGTAAGAGGAGAAAATGCACTTGTTATGGCTGATTCCCGCAGTATCACCGCCCGGGAGCATTTGCAGCGAAGTGCCCGCACGTTTGCTGCGCTCGAAGCACAGACAATTCCTGTGATACTGGAAGCGGCCGACATGATTGCCGACTCCCTGAAGAACGGCGGCAAGATTTTGATCTGCGGCAACGGCGGAAGTGCTGCGGATTCCCAGCACATGGCAGCGGAATTCGTGAGCAGACTGCGAGCAGATCGGCCGCGTGCCGCCCTTTCCGCGATCGCCCTCACAACCGATACGTCTTTCCTGACTGCCTATGCGAATGATGAAGGATACGAAGGGGTGTTCGCGCGCCAAGTGGAGGCCCATGGAAAGAAAGGCGACGTGCTTCTGGGGATCACCACGAGCGGCACATCGAAAAATGTTTTGCAGGCGTTTGTGGAGGCTAAAAAGAGAGGAGTGATAACCATTGGCCTTACGGGCTCCAAAGGACTTGGTACACAGGCTGACTGTGTTATCGCTGTCCCCAGTGAAGACCAGCAATGCACCCAAGAAGCACATCTGGCTGTGGAACACATCATCTGTGAACTTGTCGAAGATCGTCTCTTTCCAAGAAACAATGATTAACACTTCTGACGGGATCGTCCTTTTCCTTCCGCTCTCGAAAGCAAACTTTCTGGAGATGTTGCCGATTGCAAAGGCACTGCAGTCTGCAGGTCGGCTTCAACCTGTATTTTGCCTGGATTCGAAGCGCGCGGGTCTCACT
>VMGQ01000043.1 GCA_007376635.1 Candidatus Peregrinibacteria bacterium Greene1014_49 | reverse complement strand
GATCGTAATCTGCCATTCCCATACACGGATATTCCGGCAGACGCCTGGTACCGGCCTTTTGTCGGGGTCGCAGCGCAAAAAGGAATATTCAAAGATTATAAACAGCCCTTACTCCTCCATCCCGATAGCCGCGTCACCCATGAGCAGGCTGTAGCGACGATCAGCGAAATCTTGAAAGGCATCGAGCATATACAGCAGCACCCCCCAGCAGAGCTCAAACAAACACTGAAGGCTCCCGACCGTTCCGAACCTTTGCAACCTGCACCAGTCATCATCGCGGAGGATCACTTCGCTTTCAGCCCCGATGTGGTGAAAGAATCGATGCTTCGACTCTTTGCCAACCGCAGTGACACTCTCGATGATGTCCGGTTATTGATTCTACAGCGTGTGAACAAAGAACGACGGAGTGCGGGGATGCACATCCTCCGGCATAACACATTGCTTGCAAAAGCCGCTCAGGACTATGGAAAAGACATGTCCAAGCGGGGATTTTTCAGCCACTTCAGCCCGGAGGGGCTTTCGTATGTCGATCGCATCCGCAATGCCGGTTATCTGGATAGCTCCACCAAGACCTGCCCCTGCACTCCATCGCTCAATACGACGGATCTTCTCCAAAACCGCCGCGAGGTCGGCGAAAATTACATTCTCATGAAATCCGGCGACCAGTGTGAGTGTGCGCTGCGCTTCTCCCTCGGAGAGAATATCGCCAAGGGGCAGCTCACGCCGACCCAGGTGATGGATGACTGGATGAAATCGGAAAATCACCGCCGCAATATCTTAAACGGCGCCTTCGACGAAATCGGCATCGGGATTTTCTCGGATGTGTGGGTGCAGGAATTTGGAAAATTGGATACACAATAAACATCTCTAAACATAAACATGCCTCCAGAACAACCCTCACCGGAATCACGTCCACAAGAAGAAACCACGCCAGAAATTGAGCCGATGCCCAATGCTGACCCCAAAGCAGCAATGGAAAGTCGTGTGCATGAAATGGATAAGAATCTGGGCACAGTACAAAGCGTCATGGCGACACCAACAATCGCTGAAGAAAAACAAGAAACCCCCGAGGAAAAACAAAAGCGGGAAGAACAGCAAATCGCACAAGAACTTACTACGCGCTACGAGCAGATCTCCACTTCCATCAAGATCCGCATGAAAGGAGCGATAGGAAACATTGCGGAAGCGGAGAAGACAATGAAGCAACAGTGGTTTTTTCAGCGCTGGGGCAGCAATGAAAAATCTGGGATCGTCGAGTCGCAGAAATATCATGATCAGATGGGACAGCTTCTCGCGAGTCTTGGAAAGCAATATGAGAATGCGAAGGACTTCCCTTCCCGTTATGCGCTGCTCATCAGGCTCCGTGCGCTTGTCGCAACGAATGAAAATGGAACGCCACTGCGGGATAGCAAGGGGGAATATGTGAGTGAACTCTTCAAAGCCCATCCTGATTTTGAAAAGCTTCGTAAGGAATTTCAGAGAACGGAACAGATCACGAATATTACGGAACAAGGACTGCAGTACGCCCAAACGGTTCTGGAAATGGCAGCTTCCTATGCAGGTCCTCCAGGTATCGCCGCAGCACTCATTCCGAAATACATCGTGGAACTCACGACCGGACAATCGAACTACCAAGACATCGCGTTTCGTGTTGTGGAAGATGTCGCTTCCGCCTACATCGGCGGAGGAAAGTTCATGAAGGCATTGCTCCCGAAACTGGGACCGATAGGAAAGGCTGTGCAAAAGATTTTTGAGGCCAATAGCAAACAAGGGTGGACCACCGCAGGCATCAAGAAAGCGGTCATCGAGTTCATCGACATGTTCAAAGACCAGCAAGTGCAGCATATTTTTGCGGAACTCAAGGAGATGGCAACGGGTCAGGAGGCACACAAGGTCACACTCGAAGAAATGGCAGCAGGTCGGGCAATGGGGAAGATCATCGGCAAAGGATTAGATAAGTCTGGTGTGAAGGCAAAGGTGGAAGGCGTTGCCCGGGGAAAGAATTCGAGAATGGAAAACCTCGGGAAAGACGGCCGACGTAAAAAGCTGGCACCGGATGAAGAGAAAGCGCGTGATGCAAATCTTCGCTTACCGGAAACCCCCGACGGCCGCACGGTGCGACAGCAAAAAGCACTTGATGCGCTCAATCGCACGGAGCCACTTTCCAAGGAACAGGATGCCGCCGTCCTCTCTGCACACGATGTACCGATGACGGGTGTGGCACCAGACGGACAACCGACCTACTCCACGGCAGACCTTCGACAAAAAATGGACACTTTAGAGCAAGGCGGATTCACGCGGGATGAAGCGGATACGCTGCTGAGAATGGGAGTGTGTGGAGTTCCTCCACCACCACCTCCGCCCAATCGTCCGAACGTGCCGCCACCAGCACCATCCGCAGCTCCTACACCTGTAAATGTAATCAAGCCAACTCCTGCAGTTCGACCGCCACCTCCGCCGGGATATGTGCCGAAACCCACACCAAGCGTCGTGCCTGCACAAGTTACAGTGCTACGACCAGCGCCAGCGCTTCCGCCGCGTCCTGGGCCGGCTCCTTCTGCTGCTCCTGCCACTTCCAATGCTCCGGCACAGAGACCGAATGTAGTGAAACAAAATCTCACGGCACCCGATGCGACTCAGAAGAAAACTGTGGAGGCTCCGGATGCAAAACCGCGACTGCAGACGAAGTCTCTGGAAAAACCCAAAGCGCCAAATACAACTACATCGGCACAAAATTCTGCGGAAAAAACTTCAAACAAAGCAGTGCGGGATTTTCGGGTAGAACATCAAAAAAGGGAGAGCCAACTGATCACGTTGCAAACCGAAGATCGTCAAATCTCCCAGGAGCGCAATGCGCTGAGCACGGAAAAAGAAAAACTAAAAGGTAAGATATTTGGCTTCAAAAAAAATAGAATTCAGGAAATTGAGGCGCGAGACCAAGAATTAATGAAAAGAAGTGGCGAAATTCGGCAGGAAAAAGGGCGCCTTGAATGGCTCAATAGAGCAAGCCCCGTCATCGAGGAATACTATTCTCTCACTGACAAGCCTCAAGAATTGTACAAATGGACAGCGCAATACGGTCACCTGACACCGGAGCAGGCGAAAATGGACCCGTATTTGCAACAGAAACTCATTCAGTTAAGAAATGAATCTGCATTTACATTCTCATCGTATCTCCACGTGGAACATAACAATGATGGAAAAGGCTACCAAGCCTATGATCCGAATAGATTTAAAGGTGAAAATGTGAATATGCGTTACGACATTGCAAATGGTTATAGACGTCAGCAAGGTGTTGACCTGAAATCACCATATCGTGAGCATTTAGTCCTCGCTCCACTATGTCCTGATTCAAAAACCATATCCAAAGACCAATGGACATTAACATACATATATGTTGATAAGGACTACAAGGGGGGATCTCCCAGAAGAGGCATAGACCCAAAAGACACACATGAATCAAAGAGTGCATTACAAAATATACCCCATGATCAAAAGATGGCCTCCATTATGGAACATGCGCATGTGGACTTCGACCGACTGAATCATCTTGTTGTTTCAGTAACGATGGATGAGAAACAGGCAAGAGCAATGAGCCGGTATTTTGCGGAAAATCCATCGATGATTCGTCCATTTTTCCTGAATGGCATGCAAGGAATGGAGTATACGCACAAACCTCCGCCATACCAAACAACGGATGCACTGCCCGATCTCGGCATTCAGTTTAAAGAATTCAACACGACAGTCGGCAATGACCAACGACTGGGACTGCAAGAAGAGCGAGTGCTCAGATGATGAAGTGTGCTTGGAATGCCATATGCCCGTAGATATGCGACTATTTCCCCTTCCCTGATTTCTTTTTCTGCACTCCAATAGGCCGCACGCCCGTAGCCGTGCTGCTTGTAAATGCCCGCACCACCATCCCCATCGTCACCAAGAAGATCACCGTAAACAACATCGAAAACCCTACATTCAACCGCTCCAATACCCACCCGATAACAATCGCTGGGGTCAGACCGTAGAAACCTAGACAATACAATTCTCCGTACGTGAACGTTCTCTTCATCATCGCAGCAATGATCCAAGAAAGCAGGGTAACAATGAGAAGATAGAGTAGATATCCAAGTACCCCGAAGAGCGCGAGGAACCAAGGGAAGAGCAACACTCCACTTATGACAAGACTGATGACGATGGTCGGAAGGTAATCCAAAAATGGCAATGCCTTAGCGGTCACCTCCTCATACACTTTTCGTGTGAAGACCATCGGTGGAACATTTTCTTTTTGGTATTGGCTATAGAGCAAGACTTTTAGCCCATTCTTATCTCGTCCAATAGCAGCCTTCTTCGTGAGCAACACCAAGGTCTCGTACTGCGGATAATCCTCCACCGTCGCTGCCGTATCGATCATGAGGAGATGCTTTATGACTCCATTGTTATTGTCACCTCCTTCGTCCTCTTGAATGACAAGCATCGCCGCTTCCCATGCCGGCGGCAACGGAAAGACATACGGCTGTTCCACATTCGTGGAAAGCTGCCCACCGGAAAGTGTGAGCACAAGATCTACCGGATACAGATCCGGCACGGTCTCTTTTGCGTCAGCAATCCATGTGTGGATCTTGGGCATATACACCTTCGCCTGCACGGCAAAGATCACTGCGCTCATGAACGTCGTGACCACAAGAAGCCAGTACAGATACCAAAAACCACTCCAAAACGATTTGCCCCTGAGTTCCTTATAGGAAGAAGGATTTGTACAGCAGAGCCAGATGCGGGTGAAGAAGGTGCGCAAATGAAGAATGACGGTTGCAACTCTACATCGAAGCAAACGCATTCCCAAACTCCTCCGCCGCCTCGGGACCGTTCCCCGTGACAATCAATCCATCGACCGTGACGGTATCGCCGGTATAGATCGCGCCCATTTGTTCGAGGAATGCAATTTGTGTGCGATTGCCATCGTCCCATGTTGTTGCCTTTTTCCCCTCCAATACATGAGCCTTCGCAAGAATCGTCGGCGCTATGCAAATGGCACCAAGGGGAATATTTGCGCGCACGGTTTCATTGGCAATTTTCAGAGCAATGGGATCTGAAGCATACGCAGCCGCTCCGGATCCTCCAATAAATGCGATACGGTCATAATCTTTCACGACAATATCTTTCAATGCGACCGTGGCTTCGACGCTGGCACCGAATTTCCCTGTGCATGATCCTTTGGCTTTGCTGCCAATAACAATTGCAAAATCGGCATCCACCAAACCCTTTCGCGTTCCTTCGTATTCGTGGTCTTGGAAACCTTGCTGGGCCAAGATGATTAAGGCAGTGCGCATGAAAGAAGTGTAGCAGCCCTCACCCAACCCTCAGGATCTCCCCCATCCCCTGACCCCTTCCTCCACGGGAGGAAGGGGGAGCCCACTTTAAGAAAAAGGTCGGTCGCATTGTAAAAACGCCGTCACGCATCATCAGTCGAGTGTGAAGTCATCGGTCGCGTCCGGGAAAGTGCCATCATGCATCCCGTGAGCAGTGCGCAGGAAATGCACTGTTTGAGTGACGAGCCGGAGCGAGGAGCGAGTTTGCATTTCCAGCACTGCGAGCGGTGATGCATAGGCACTTTCCCGTGAGCGACTACGTGTTTCTTTCTGCCATTTCTTTGCACGAGCAAAGAAATTGCAAACCATTCAGAGGCAACCGATGTCATTCTCGTAGAGACGCGCAGGAAGGGATCCTGCGCTGGGATTCTTAATTCCCCCTCAGATTTCCTTCCGCATCAATCTGACTCCGACTCACGACTTTCACCCCCGCATTGCCACGCTCCGTTTCAAGTGCTGCAGCATCGGGGTCGGCAACCGTCGGCTTGGGCGCTACATCCTGGAAATGCTCTGGGCGGGAATGCAGCTTTTGCAATGCAAGCATCACGGCCTGGGCGTTGACGAGTTTGTTACGGGTTCCAAAGCGCTTGCTCAGAACATTCTTCACGCCTGCAGCTTCGAGGATCACACGAAGGGCACCTCCGGCAATCACTCCTGTTCCAGGACGGGCTGGCATGATGCGGATTTTTGCGGACTTGAATTTCAAATCGACTTCATGGGGAATCGTTCCATTGAGCAGCGGCACGCGGATCATCTCTCGCTTGGCAGCTTTCGTAGCCTTCTGCACAGCAGCCTGAACTTCAGCAGCCTTGCCTGTTCCCAGCCCCACTTTGCCTTTCTTATTGCCTACAACCACGATTGCGCGGAAGCGCATACGGCGCCCTCCTTTTACCACGCGTGTGACGCGGTCTACCGAGAGAGTTGTCTCCTCGAATTCCGAGGGCTCTCGATTTCTGCGATCACCGCGCTTGCGGTCGGGACGGGAACTTTTAGCCATGGAGAGGGTTGGGGTTAGGGTTGGGGGTCGGATTAAAACTTCAAACCAGCTTCACGAGCAGCATCGGCAACTTCCTTGATGCATCCGTGATACTTGTAGCCATTACGATCGAAAACAACTGTTGTGATCTTCTTCTCCTGCGCCTTCGCAGCAACGAGCGCGCCGAGTTTCTTTGCGCCTTCTTTGTTGGGCTTCCCTTTCGCTTCCGTTGTGGATCCGGCAACAATCGTCTTTCCCGTCGTATCATCAATCATCTGCGCGGTGATGCGCGTATGTGAGCGATAGACCGTGAGGCGTGGACAGGCAGCGGTGCCACTCAGGGTCGAGCGGATGCGCTTCTTTCTCTGGAGCCGGTGGGTGAATTTAGGGTGACGCATGGGGGGAGAATTAAGCGGTAGCACCAGCCTTCACGGCAGATTTACCAGGCTTGCGACGGACGATTTCATCGCTGTAACGAATACCTTTGCCCTTGTAGGGCTCCGGTGGGCGAAGGCCACGGATGACGGCGGAAGCCTGACCGACCATCTGCTTATCACACCCGCTGATTGTGAGGATGTTCTTGTTCTTTTCATCGGGAGTGATCGTTATCCCCTCGGGAATCTTGAAATCGATCGGATGGCTGTGACCGAGGTTCAAGACAAGCGTTTTTCCTTTCACTTGCGCCTTGTAACCAACCCCGATGATCTCCAATTTCTTGCTGTAGCCCTGGCTCACGCCCTGAGCCATGTTCGCAATGAGCTGGCGCGTAAGTCCATGGCGAGCCTTGGACGCGGGAGTATCATCTTTGCGCGTAACCGTCACGGTGCTTCCCTCAATGACAATCGTGACTTCCGGCAAAAATGCGTAGGAGAGTTCCCCTTTGGCTCCCTTCACCTTCACCGTACGACCAGTAATGGTCGCGGTAACGCCTGCTGGAAGTGCCACTGGTTTGCGTCCAATACGAGACATAAAAGGGTAAGAGCTTGGATTTAAGAAATAGTGCAGAGAACTTCGCCGCCGACTTTCTGCTTTTTTGCTTCGATGTCGGTCATCAGGCCTTTGCTCGTCGTAAGGATAGCAACACCAAACCCGTGCAGGATGGGTTTGAGTTCCTTCGCAGGACTATACACACGACGACCAGGAGTGGAGACGCGCTTGATCGTAAGCTTCATTTTCTCAGGCGCAAAGGTGACGATGAGTTCTTTCTCCGGAATCTCTCCCTCGACAGCGACATCCGCGATCCATCCTTCCTTTTTGAGCACATTCAGGAGCTCATGCTTCAACGCAGAGTAAGGAGCTGTGCACCCCTCGCGACGCGCGCCTTGCGCGTTACGGATGCGGGTGAGGAGATCGCCGATGGGGTCGTTTACTGGAGACACGGGCGGGAAGTGTAGGGAGAAAAAGAAAGAATAGGAAAGATTTACCAAGAAGACTTTGTCACCCCGGGAATGAGACCTTCACAAGCAAGCTCACGGAAACAGATGCGGCAAACTCCGAAGAATCGCATGAAACCATGGCGCCGGTTACAGAGTGTGCAACGGTTGTAGATGCGTGTGGGAAACGCGGGCTTTTTGCCCTGAGCTTTATCCTTGAGATACTTCTCAAGGCGATTGCGCTGGCTGTTGACAAGGGATTTGCGAGCCATGGGAGAGGTTAGGAACGTTTGGAAGAAGATGTCCGTTCAGGCTTGAAAGGCATGCCGATGAGCTTTAGAAGTGCGAAAGCTTCAGCATCGTTTTTGGCAGTCGTGGAAAACTGGATCTGCATGCCGAAAATCTTTCCGGGCTCCGGAGGCGGCACTTCCGGAAAAATCGTGTGGTCGCGAAGACCGATGGCATAGTTTCCCTGACCATCGAGACGCGTGGGCAATCCACGAAAGTCGCGGATACGAGGGAGAGCAGTGCTGACGAGGCGATCAATGAATTCCTCCATACGACGACCACGTAATGTAACCATTGCGCCGACAACGAGTCCCTCGCGGGTCTTGAAATTGGAGATGGCAACGCGCGCCTTGGTGTAGATAGGCTTGAGGCCTGTGATCGTCCCAAGACATTCGCCGATGTACGCGTGGATTTCTTTACTATCCATTTTGGACTTGTTGATACCTACATTGAGGATGACTTTCTCAATCCTCGGAAGCGCATGAATATTCTTGATCTTGAGCTGCTCTTTGAGCGCTTCGCGGATCGGTCCACGGAGACGGTCGTGGAGCGTTGCGTATTTGCCCATTGGAGCTTTAGCGGAGGCCGGTTTTGGAGATGCAGCTTTTGCCATAGAGATTTAAGAACCGCGGGAATGAGAGCGACCGGTCTGGCGCTCAAGTTGATCCGGGACGGTGTGGTCTTCCTGCATATGCGTGGGACCCTCCACCTCCGCTCGCTCTGCCATTTCTGCAGCGCCGAACCCGAGCTTCTTCCAGAATGGTCCTTTTTGCGATGCTTGCGGAGCCTTTTCGGAAGCAGTTGTCTGCGTTACAGGAGCCTGCTTTTTCTTTGCAGGCTGTGCTTTGGATGCGCTGAGTACTTCTCCGCTCTTCTTTGCAATGCGCACGGCCTTGCCATTCTCGTCAATGCGGAAACCGACCCTAGTGCCCCTCTTGGTCTTAGGATCGAGCACCATCACATTGCTCCAATGGATGCTCGCTTCATACTTCAAAATCTGACCGGGACGAGAGGCATTTTTCGGAACGTGCCTCGTACGCATGTTCACGTCCGCAACGACCACGCGCTGCACGGTGGAGAGAACTTTGAGGAGCACTCCGGTCTTTCCCTTATCCTTGCCCGTGATGACGACGACGGTGTCGCCGGTGCGTAGTTTTTTCATAGCACGTCGGGGGCAAGCGAAATGATCTTTTGGTATCCTTTTGCACGTAGTTCCCTGGCCACCGGTCCGAAGACGCGGGTACCTTTGGGGATACCGTCCTTCTGAATAATCACACAGGCGTTGTCATCGAAGCGAACAACGCTACCGTCTTTGCGACGGGTCATGTGACGCGTACGAACAACCACCGCCTGTTCGACAGCCTTCTTGTGGACAGTACCTCGAGCAGTAGCTGTTTTTACGGCGATCACAATGATGTCACCGACACCGGCATAACGCCTGCGCGTACCACCGAGCACCTTAATGCACATGGCGGTCTTTGCACCTGTGTTATCAGCCACGACGAGAATGGATTGCTGCTGGATCATTTGGCGGTGGGATCGGAAACTTTGCTTGCTTCATCAACGGAAGATTTCTTGCGGTGGCGCATCACACCTTCGACGCTTGCATCCTCTGCAATCTCACTCACGCGTGGTACACGCTTGACGACCCCTGTAACGCAAAATCTCTTCAGTTTACTGAGAGGTCGGCACTCGGTGATCTCCACAAGATCACCCGAAGCCAGATCTGTGAATGTCCCCGTATCTGCGAGGAAATTCTTGCTCCGACGAAAACGCTTCTTATAGAGCGCATGGAAGACATTGCGGTGCACCGTCACGGTGACCGTGCGTTGCATTTTCGCCGAAGTGATGACGCCTTGTTTTGTTCTCATGATTGAGCGGGAATCTTAGATGCTTTAGCCTTCTTGGACAAAGATTTTGTTGGGGATTCAGAAGATGCAGAGGATGTACTCTTTTGATTCGTCTGCATCTTTTCTTGTAATACCGTCAATATCTGCGCCAAATGTTTTCGCAGTTTCTTCACCTGTGACGTGTCCTTCTCTTTACTCAATTCGACGCCCAAGCGAATACGCGCGGCCTCACGGCGAATCGTGGCAGCCTCAGACCGCAGATCCTCTATGGACATCTTACGGGTCTCGGTGATGGTGGGGAGCTTGGCCATGAATTTTACGAAGGAAGGGCACGAGTAATAATACGGGTCTTGAACGGGAGCTTGTGACTAGCAAGACGCAGAGCTTCGCGCGCGGCCTCTTCGGGAAGACCACCCATTTCAAAGAGGATGGTTCCGCGCTTGATGATCGTGGCAAAATATTCTACAGATCCCTTCCCCGATCCCATCGGCACCTCCGCTGCTTTTCTTGTAACAGGGTTATGCGGAAAAACGCGCACCCAGATCTTTCCGCCACGAGCCACAGAATGTGTCATGGCGCGGCGAGCGGCTTCGAGCTGCCTGGCGGTAAGCTCTCCTCCGGAGATTGCCTTGAGGGCAATCGTGCCAAACGCAAGCCGGTGACCGCGGGTAGCAATCCCCCCAAATGCGCCGCGTCTGCGGTGCTGTTTCCGATGTTTAAGCTTCTGAGGTTCGAGCATGGGAGAGAGTGGTGGAGACGTCCGCCTAGGCGGACGTCTTTACGATTCGCTTTTGGAAGAGAGAGCGGAAGACTGCATCTGTTGAACCTTCTTAAACACCATTCCCTTATAGACCCACACCTGCACACCGATCGTTCCGTAGCTCGTGACCGCGTGCTTCGTCGCAAGAACAATGTTGGCACGCAGCGTCTGTAGGGGAACGTTGCCATTTTTGAAAGAATCGGAGCGCGCGATCTCGGCGCCATTGAGACGACCGGATACGCCGATTTTGATCCCGAGCGCCCCCGCCTGCATCGCCTTCTCCATCGCCATTTTTGCGGCTCTGCGATACGGCATGCGTCGCTCGATCTGTCCAACGATGGTTTCTGCTATCACCATCGGCTCGGTGTCGGGACTGCGGATCTCCTGGATATTCACTTCAAAGCTGCCGGTGAATCTCCTTTCGAGATCCTTGCGCAGTTCCTCGATGGCCGCACCCTGTTTACCGATGATCACACCGGGCTTGCTCGTATGAATCACCACCGTCACCTTCTTGTTACGATCGATGTCGATCTGGCAAATGCCGGCATCCTTCATACGACTATTGATGTAGCGACGGATGAGCACATCCTGGAGGAAGAGCTCGCGGAATTTTTTACCCTTGGCAAACCATGTGGAAGGCCACGAATGCGTGATGCCGATGCGAAAGCCGTTGGGGTTAACTTTTTGACCCATAGTTATGAGGAAGCAGAGGAATCAGAAGAGTCAGAGGATGCAGAGGAATTTTTATTGGAACGCGTCTTTGACGTTTTCCCCGCTGCGCTGGTCTTTTTTACAGCAGTATCGGCTTTCTGTGAAGCAGAATCGCCTTTCTTCTGACTCTTTTTAGCCTCATCCTCCGGCAATCCCAAGATCAGCTCAATGTGACTCATGAACTTGCGCATCGGCCGCACACGTCCGCGCGCCATCGGTACTCCGCGATGGTAAGCCGTACCCTGGTTCACGATGAGCGAGCGAATGACGAGGGTTTGGCTGTCTTGTTTGTCATTATGCGAGGCATTGGCCATCGCAGAGCGCAGAAGCTCCTCGAGGAGACGAGCCGCCTTCTTGTTGGTGCGCTCAAGAATGTGCATGGCATCTGCCGCAGTCAACCCGCGGATCATCTTGCAGATGAGGTTTGCTTTCTTTGGAGCGATGCGGACGGAGTGGAGATAGGCTTTCATCGTAAGATCGGGAGTAAGGAAGAATTATTTGGCGGGAGGGGCTTTCGCTGGCGCGGCACCTGGAGCCGGCGATCCGGACATCGTAGCTCCCTTCGCCTGGGAATCGGCCATCTTTCCGCCGTGTCCTTTGAACTTCGTGGTCCAGGAGAATTCACCGAGTTTGTGACCGACCATCTGCTCCGTGACGTAGACCGGCGTGAATTCCTTGCCATTGTGAACAGCGAAGGTGAATCCCACGAACTCCGGCGGAATATCGCAGTCTCTCGCCCAGGTCTTGGTGATCTTCTTCTCGCTTTTCTCGATCATCTTCATGACTTTCGCCATGAGCTTGATGTCGACGTAGGGGCCTTTTTTGATGGAACGAGACATGGGACGAAGTGAAAAGTAAAAAGAAAAGGGAAAAGTAATGCTACTTCTTGCGGAGTCTCTTCACGCGGGGACGAAGGAGATGACTCTTGGATTTACTCCTGCGGCGAGTTTTGACACCGATGGCGTTTTTCCCCCACGGAGTCTTTGGATGCTTGAGTCCTATCGGGCTGTGACCCTCTCCTCCTCCATGCGGGTGGTCTACAGCGTTCATGGATTTTCCGAGAACTTGCGGCTTTTTACCCATCCAGCGCATGCGTCCTGCTTTGCCGATCGTGATGAGGTTAT